>JBNJEG010000015.1:0-26734 GCA_051745655.1 Pseudomonadota bacterium | reverse complement strand
CAGGATCATGGCACCGCCTGCCGGGTTGTGCCCCCTGTAGTACTCGGCGCGTCCCCGGATATTGTCGCGCAGGTACGCCAGTATGGTGCCGGGAGAGAATACGAAACTGCTGAAGCGGGCGTGTTCACTTCCGATAAAGCCCCAGATGATGCGCAATACCAGGAGCCCCACAATGAGGTAGCCCGCCCAGACATGCAGCCATTCGGGTTCCCCCTCGGTGATGTAGGCCGTGAAGAAGGCTACGACCAGAAGCCAGTGAAAGATGCGTATGAACGGGTCCCAGACCCGCACCTGATTGTCCTGATTCATGGTTGGTTCTCCGCTGCCCATGGATTCAGGTTCCAGCCTAGGGGCGCAACCTTAATTCAGTCTTAAAAGGCATCCGCGTCCGTACTGGTGAGACCCAGGTCGCTGAGGATGGCGTAGAACGCCGGCAGTGCGATCAGGATCAGCACGGTTGAGATCAACAGCCCGAACACAACGGAGATCACCAGGGGAATGACCGCCATGGCCTGGGTGCTGGTCTCGGTGAGCAATGGCAGCAGGCCCGCGATGGTGGTGCTGGAGGTGATGAAAATGGCCCGGAAGCGGTCGCGGCTGGCCTGGCTGGCGGCACTCAGGGCATCCAGGCCGTTCTGCCGGTGAATGCGTATGAACTGCACCAGCAGGATGGCGTTGTTCACCACGATTCCGGCCAGTGACGCCGCGCCGATCAGTGACGGCATGGACAGGTCGTAGCCCATCAGGATATGGCCCCAGATGGCGCCCATGAAGGCGACCGGGATCGCCAGCATCACGATCACGGGCTCGATGGTGCTGCGGAACTGGAACGACAGGATCAGGAATATGCCCACAAGTCCGATTATCAGGCCCCGCGCGATGGACTGGCCGGTCTCCTGGGAGCGTGCGGTCTGGCCTTCCACGCTGATGCCGAGGCCGGGGTAGCGCTCCTTCAGGTCCGCAAAGGCTGTCCCTTTCAGGTCACCGACAATAGCCGCGGCGTTCCCTGTCTGGGGATCGACATCAGCGGTGACGGTCGCGGTACGCAGCCCGTCGACCCGTGTGATCTGCCCCCAGTCCCGCGCGTCCTCAATCCGGACTACTTCGGTCAGCGGCACGGCACGGTCATTGGCGCTGAACACGACACTGTCGGCCAGGAAATCCAGTGTATTGCGTTCCGTGGCTGTCTGGCGCAGCAGCACCTCGATGTACTGATCCCCCACCTGGACGGAGTCCACAATGTCACCGAGCAGTCCGGTTCGGACCTGGTTCGCCACGTCACGGGCATCGATGCCCAGCGCCAGCGCGCCTTCCCTGAGGGACAGAAGCCGCTGGGGCTTGCCGGGGCGGAGGTCGTCCATGATGTTGAGGGTGCCGGCATAATCGCCAATGGCCGTGGACAGGTCTGTGGCGGCCTGTTTCAGGGTGGGCAGATCCTCGTGCTGGAGGCGGACCTCGATGGGAATACCCGCGGGCCCGAAACCGGGCTCCTGGATGTTGAGGCTGACCAGGCCATTGATGTCGCCAATGCCCTCATACCAGCGGCGCCTGAGCGTATCCAGGTTCGTCGTACGTTCCTCCGCCGTCAGCAGGTCGACCATGACGGTTGCAATATGGGGCCCGGTTTCTCCGGCGCTGGCATGGTGATTGAACCGGGTCTGGATGTTCTCAACCAGGGGCTGCTCTCCGGGTTGCTCAGGTGTCAGATCCTGGTTGATGGCCTGCATGGCCGTGCTGACCTGGTCCGTAACCGCCTGGGTACGCTCCAGTGGGGTGCCCTGGGGCATGAGGATTCGCGCTTCCAGCACGTCGCCTTCGATATCCGGCATCCCTTCCATCTTGATCACCCCGAAAGCGATGACGCCAACCGAGCCGAACAGGAAGAGGAGCGTTACCGCAAGCGCTGAATAGCGGAACTGGATGGCGCGATCCGCAACACGCCCGGTGCGTTCCCGAAGCGTCTCGAAGCGCCGTGTGAATGCGGCTCTCAGCCGTGAATCGGATCGATCCTGCAGCGTCCCGAGGCTGCCTTTCAGGTGATGGGGCAGGATCCAGAACGCCTCGATCAGGCTGGCTGCGAGGGCCGCAAGAAGGGCGACCGGCAGCACTTCAAGCACCGCCCCCATTTCCCCGGCAAGGAATGCCAGGGGCAGGAACACGGAAGCGGTGGTCAGGAAGGAGGACGTGACGCCGGGAAAGACCTCGCGGGCCCCGTGGGCGGCGGCCTCCAGCGGGGAGCGATCCGGTGTGGCACTGGCCGCAATATTGTCGGTAATCACCACGGCGTCGTCCATGACGATGCCAATGGCCATGAGCAGGGCCACCAGGGTGATCATGTTCAGCGTAAGCCCGGTCGCCAGCATGACCGCAAAGGCCCCGGCAAAGGCGGCGGGCAGTCCGAACAGGGCCCAGAGCGCGAGGCGCGGGCGGAAGAAGAGGCTCAGAACCAGTCCCACGAGGACCAGCCCGAAAATCCCGTTCTCCACCAGCATCCGCAGCCGGTCCCGGACGATGGAGGTCATATCCTGGGTCAGTTCAAGGCTGACGGTATCGCCCTTTGACGCCACTTCGCTGCGCCGGAAATCCTCGAACGCGTCCATGACGCGCAGCGAATCCGCGCCCAGGCTTTTGTGCACCTCCAGGATGATGGCCCGTTCGCCGTTGAACGTGACCCGTTCCTCGTCCCGTTCATGGGTGATGCCGACGTCAGCGATGTCGCCCAGGCGGATCTCGGCACCGCTGTCGCCGCTGATGACACGCAGGTTTTTCAGGTCTTCAGCGCGTCGGCGCTGATCCACGAAACGCAGCTGAACATCCTGCCGGTCCGTCTCCAGGGTACCCAACGGCATATCCAGGTTCTGACGCTGCAGGGCCGCGGCGATATCCGTGGTGGCCAGGCCATACTGGCGCAGCTGGTCCCGGGAGACCTCCACCTGCCACTGACGCTGTGACAGGCCCTGGGTCACCACATCGGCGACGCCGTCGAGGCGCAGCAGCTCATCCTCGAGATCGTCCGCGTATTCTTCCAGATCGTTGAAGGACATGGGGCCGGAAACGGCGAGGGCGGCCACCAGGTCGGTCCGGTAGCGCTCTTCGATGATCGGCTCCTCGGCCCGCTCTGGCAGGTTCTGGAGGGCCTCGATTTCGGTGCGGATGTCATCCAGGAAACGCCCCATGTCGCCACCGCGCTCCATGCTGGCCACGGCCCGGGCCATGTTGTCCCGCGCGGTGCAGGTGAGTTCCTCCAGGTTCTCCACCCGCTGCAGGGCCTCGTTGAAACGCCGGCAGATGGCTTCTTCCACGTCCGCTGCCGTTGCCCCCCGGTATTCCATGGTGATGCTGACTTCCGGCGGGCGGTAATCGGGAAAGGTCTCGCGCTTGAGGTTGGGCGCGGCGAAGAGCCCGACGGCCAGTATCAGTATCAGCAGCAGGTTGCCTGCCGTGGGGTGCGCGGCGAACCAGCGGATCATGGGGCGGAACTCCGCGCCTGGTTCCGGATGGTTTCCAGGGCTTCCTCGTCACGGCCTGGGCTGAGCCGGGTTCCCTCGATGGCGGGAACCAGATCATCCAGCACAAGCCGTTCTCCCGGGCTCAGTCCTTTCTGGATAACTGAGAGATCATCCTGGCTCCACGCCACCGAGACCCTGCGCCGTTCGAGGCGGTCGCCGTCATCGGCCAGATAGACGGTATCCTCGTGGATGCTCGCTGCGGGAACCACAATCACATCATCCGGTGTCGGCAGCGAGAGGGTGCCCCGCACATACATGTCCCGAACCAGTGGTGGCTGCTCGGGCGGGTTGGCGTTGCGGTAGGGCTCCTCCACGCTCAGCACCACCTGGACCGTGCGCGTGCCCGGGTCGAGGCCGCTGGCAACACGCGTGACACTGGCATCCCAGGTGGTGTCCGGATCTCCGGCCAGTGACAGCTGCGCATCGATCCTGCTGAGATCAATACGGCGATGAAGGTCCGCTATGGGTTCTTCCAGTTCAGCAGCGGGCATGTCCGGTAACTGGCGCAGAAGCCGGCGCAGCTGGGCGACCGGGAGCTGGATGACGGCTTCAGCGGTTGCAATGCCATCGGCCGTGAACAGGGTCTGCCCCGGGCGCACCTCTTCATCCTGTTCCACGTCGGCCTTATGGATGCGCAGGTCAAAGGGCGCGCTGAAATGGGTATCCTCAAGATCCTGTCTGGCCTGTCCCAGGGCGGACTCCGCGCGGGCAATGCGCGCCTCCAGGTTGTCCCGCTGGCTGGGGATCAGTGCCAGCTCATTCTCCAATGACTGTACCGCCTGGCGCTGCTGGAGGGTGGCCCGTTCCTGTTCGTCCAGCCGGGTGCGGGAGACCGCGTCCCTTTCGGCAAGATTGCGAACCCGTTCGAGCTCTCTCTCAGCCAGGGCCAGGCGCTCCTTCTCCAGTTCCAGCAGCAGGCGGGTATTGGCGGCTTTCTGTTCAAGCTGGCGCTTGTCGCTGCGTGCCGAAGCAAGGTCCGCTTCCGCGCTGGCAACCGCCAGTTCGTACCGGGTGGGGTCGATCCGCAGCAGTTCCGTGCCTTCATCGATCAGGTTGCCGCTTTCGAGGTCAGGGTGGCGTTCGGTGATGCGGCCGCCAACCCGTGCAACCGCCTGCCAGCGCCGGGCTGCGCGGACATTGCCGTAGCCCCGGGCTTCCACGCGGAAGGGCATGGGCGTGATGGGCATAACCCGCACACTGCGGGCTTCAGCGACTGAATCGGACTCCTCGGGCCCGGGCCTGAGGTTGGCCATCACCACCACAAAGGCGATGCCGGCCACCAGCGAGAGGGTGATGATGAGGGTGTTCTTCCGGCGCGATGGCATGCCCAACTGGTGTCCCCTGGGTGATCGGCGTTTGATAAAGATTAATCTAATATACTAAATCCGGGCGCCCCCCTCACAATGACATCCGTCAGTGACTGGTCCCCTCCTTGTACTGTGTATTTCCCGTTCGCCAGGGTCTCCTTATCGATTACAGAGACTCTGTCACTGTTGCGCCCGAGAACAACGTTCGCCCAGCTTGGAATACCCAAGCATTTCTTAAAGATTCATTAAACATAAATCTTCAGTGGGGCGCTGGCAATGCCGGTTTCCCACGGCTCAGCTGCCCGGTAAGATGGAATGACGGTCACAGACGGATTAGGGGGAATCTTGGCAACCGCACTCAAGCATCTGTTCGATAACAACGCCCAGTGGGTCCGCGATACGCTCGCCGACGACCCGGATTTCTTCGAGCGGCTCTCCCAGCAGCAGGCGCCGGATTACCTCTGGATCGGCTGTGCCGACAGCCGGGTGCCCGCCAACCAGGTGGTGGGGCTGATGCCGGGTGAGCTGTTCGTGCACCGGAATGTGGCCAATGTTGTGGTGCACACGGACCTGAACCTGCTCTCGGTGCTGCAGTTCGCCGTGGAAGTGCTGCAGGTTAAGCATGTGATTGTCTGCGGCCATTACGGTTGTGGGGGCGTCAAAGCCGCCTATCAGGATGCCCATCTGGGGCTGATCGACAACTGGCTGCGTCATATCCAGAACGTCGCTGCGGGCCACCAGCAGCTGCTGGCGGCCCAGCCGGATGAAGCGGCGGCCGTCAACAAGCTCTGTGAGCTGAACGTGGTGGCGCAGGTCGCCAACGTCTGCCGTACCACGGTGGTGGCGGATGCCTGGCGGGGTGGCCAGGAACTGTCCGTCCACGGGTGCATCTATGGCCTGGAGGACGGCCGTCTGCGGGACATGGGTCTGGGAGTGCGCAGTATTGGAGAACTTGATGAACAGTGCCGGCAGGCCGTGGAGCGTCTGAGCCAGGGAGCCCCCATGCCGCAGGAATGACCGCATTGTCGGGTCATCATCAGCATCGGGAGCCTGCATGAAACTGTTTCTGGCGGTTGCCACCGTTACCGTCATGGGGCTCTTCCAGTCCTCACTGCTGGCAACCCTGCCCTGGATCATCGAGCGCACGGGGTTGCCGGCCGCTTTCTGGTCGGTGCTGGTGGCCGCCAGCCTGATTCTGGTGGCGGCGAGCAGTCCCGTCTGGGGCCGGCGTACCGACAGTCACGGGGCCCTGCCGGTGATGCGCCTCACTATGGGGCTGGTGGTGGTCTGCTATGGCCTGTTGATCCTGGCGATCCTCACCTTCTCTTCCCCCCTTTGGATTGCCGTTGTCGCCGTCGTGACACGCCTGGTCTACGGCATCGCCACCGGCGGCGTATTTCCCTCGGCCCAGCGTTTCGCGCTGGCGGACAAGCCGGTTGCCCAGTGGCCGGAGACACTGGCCTACATCCAGGCCTCCACCCATGCGGGCCGGGTCATGGGGCCGGGCATCGTGGCGCTGGCAGCCATCTGGAGTCTGCCGCTGGGGCTGGTCCTGATCGTGTTGCTCGGGGTGGCCCTGTGGCTCATGCAGTGGTACTTCGCCGCGGGCGTAGCAGCGGAGCCGCCCGGCAATCGCGAAAGTGCGGTGGCACCTCCCTGGAACGAGGACTGGCCCCTGTACGCGCTCGGGTTCGTGATCACGCTCTGGGTGGGGCAACTCCAGTTCGCCCTTGGGCCCTACATCCAGAATCTGGCGGACCTGGATTCGGTAACCGCCTCCCAGTGGACGGGAACGGTACTGATGGTGGCCTCTGTTTCGGCGGTTCTGGCCGGGCCCCTGGGCAATCGCTGGCTCTCGGCCATGCCCCGTGTTCTGGGTGGTCTCTGGCTGGGTGTGTTCACTCTGGGTGGTGTTTTGCTGGCAGCTGCTCCGAATGTGATCGGGGTGGGGGTGGCGGTGTGTCTGATCACCGCCGGGCTTACCCTGGCCGCCCCCTGGTACGGCAGCATCCTGCGGGCACGGCGCCCGGATGCCCAGGGGCAGGTGTCCGGGCGTCTGATCAGCGTTCACACCATCGGTTTCGGCAGTGGCACGCTGGTCGGTGGCCTGATGCTGGAACTGGTTCCGGATCAGGCCATGGCCGCCTTCTACCTGCTGGGGCCGGTGGCGGGCACCCTGTCACTCATCCATCACCTGAGGGTTCGGGCAGGGACTGTGCCACCAACTGCCTGAGTTCCGGTACGCAGGAACCGCAGTTGGTGCCGAAGCCCAGAGCCTCACCGAGGCCGGATACCGAGTCGCAGCCCTCCGCCAGTGCCTGCTCGATCTGGCGTTCACTGTGATGGTGTTCTTCCCCAGTGATGACAGCGATCTCCAGACGATCCAGCAGACGGTGAACGCCGTTGTCAGCGCCTATATTGTGGACGTGCTTGAGCAGCACCGGGTCAAGCCGATCGTGGATGTCGCGGTCGCGCGTTTCGAGGCCTTCCTGTCCCGGCGCCTACAGCTTGAGGAGACGCGAACGGCCCTCGAGGACCGTAAGGCCATCGAGCGGGCCAAGGGGCTGGTGGTGAAGCAGCAGAACTGCTCGGAAGATGAGGCGTTCCACAGTATGCGCAAACTGGCGATAGCTCTACCGCCAGGTGGCGGAAAGCCTGAGCCTTGATGCGCCGGTTATGGACTATAAGGACGAGGGGGAACACCGTCAGCCGTTCGTGGTCGAAGGATGCCAGGGGCAGGTTGAGGTTGCCTCGGATGCCCTGATCGCCGCTGCCGGCCGGGACTGACTCATGCGGGTGCACGGAATCCCCATGATGCACCTGATTCGATCGGGGATCCCCGCCTTCTGGGGAAAGGATTCCAGTAAAAGCCATTAAAATCAGTGGATAGAAATGGTGGCATGCTTCCTGCTCTTTACAGGGGGTGCCACGGAAAGGTTGACGGTTTGCCATGGCACGGACCGGTGTGGCGTCTGGGTGCAGAAGGAACTGCACTACAGATTGCGAGCACTGGATTGGCAAAGGCGCCTGATCGACCTTCCTGCGGGAAGGTTGGCAGGCGCCTTATTTTTTTGGGGGCAGATCCCAGAAGACAGGCACGCAGCTCCACCACTGATCAGCCTAGGCGGGACACGGATCTCAGTGCCTGGCGCGCGAAGCCTGGCATTTGGCGAAGCATACTGCGAGGCGGCCTGAGATGCCGCCCGCTGGCAACCGGAGGAAAACGTCATGAGACAACAGAACCTGATCGTGATCGGTAACGGCATGGTGGGTCATCACTTCCTGGAGCAACTGGCCGAAAGCGGGCAGGCGGAGAAGTTCGAGGTGACCGTGCTGGGCGAGGAGCGCCACATCGCCTACGACCGTGTGCACCTGTCCGAATACTTCCAGGGCAAGATCGCAGACGATCTGGCGTTTTCCACGGCGGACCAGTACGCCCAGTGGGGGCTCAACCTGCGGCTGAATACCGCGGCTACCGCCATCGACCGGGAGGCGCGGACCCTCACCCTCGATAACGGAGAAACGCTCCCCTACGACAGGATCGTCCTGGCGACCGGTTCCTATCCTTTCGTGCCGCCCATTGAGGGCAATGACCGCGAGGACTGCCTGGTCTATCGAACGCTGGACGACCTGGACGACATCCGCGAGGCCGCCGCCCGTTCCAACACCGGCGTCGTGGTTGGCGGTGGCCTGCTGGGGCTTGAGGCCGCCAACGCCCTGCGCGAGCTGGACCTGGACACCGCCGTGGTGGAATTCGCGCCCCGGCTGATGCCGGTCCAGGTGGACGACGAGGGCGGCAACATCCTGCGCGAGAAGATCGAGGAACTGGGGGTGCAGGTGCTGACCGGCCGCGCGACCCAGCGCATTGAGGACGGCACCAATGCCCGTCACCAGATGGTGTTCCAGGACGACCGGCTGCTGGAGACGGACCTGATCGTGTTCTCCGCCGGTATTCGCCCGCGTGATGAACTGGCGCGGGATGCCGGCCTGACCATGGGCGAACGCGGGGGCGTCGTGATTGACGATCACTGTCGCACCAGTGATCCCGACGTCCTCGCCATCGGTGAAGTGGCGCTGTGGAACGACAGCATCTTCGGCCTGGTCGGCCCGGGCTATCAGATGGCCAAGGCGGCCCTGGATACCCTGATCGGGGGCGACCGGGCCTTCACCGGGGCGGACATGAGCACCAAGCTCAAGCTCATGGGTGTGGACGTGGGCGCCATCGGCGATGCCCACGGCAACCTGAACCCGGGGGCGCGCTTCTACCGCTACACCAACGGCATTGCCCAGGAGTACCGCAAGCTGGTGGTCTCCGCCGATGGCAAGCAACTGCTGGGTGCCATGCTGGTGGGCGACAACAGCTACTACGACGCCCTGCTCCAGTACACGCTCAACGGCCTGGAGCTGCCGGACAACCCGGAATCCCTGATCCTGCCGGCCAGCGAGGGTGGCGCACCGGCCCTGGGCGTGGACGCACTGCCGGAGACCGCGGGCATCTGCTCCTGCCATAACGTCACCAAGGGTGACATCGTCCAGTGCGTTCAGGACGGGTACGCCTCGGTGGGCGATGTTAAAGCCGCGACCAAGGCAGGTACCGGTTGCGGCGGTTGCGCCGGCCAGCTCAAGGAGATCGTCGACCACGAGATGGCGGCGCTGGGCATGGAAGTGGACAACAGCGTCTGCGAGCACTTCGCCTACACGCGCCAGGAGCTTGAGCACATCATCCGTGTCGAAGGTATTCATGACTTCCATACCCTGCTGAAGAACCATGGCAAGGGGCTGGGCTGCGACATCTGCAAGCCGGCGGTAGCCTCGATTCTGGCCTCCACCTGGAACGACTACGTGCTCAACCCCGAACACGTGGGCCTTCAGGACACCAACGACACCTTCCTGGCCAACATGCAGAAGGACGGGACCTTCTCCGTGGTGCCGCGTGTGGCGGGTGGCGAGATCACCCCGGACAAGCTGATCACCCTGGGCGAGGTGGCCAAGGAGTTCAGTCTCTACACCAAGATCACCGGCGGCCAGCGCGTGGATCTGTTCGGGGCCAGGCTCAACGACCTGCCGTCAATCTGGCAGCGCCTGGTGGATGCCGGCTTCGAGACCGGCCACGCCTACGGCAAGGCCCTGAGGACGGTGAAGAGCTGCGTTGGCAGCACCTGGTGCCGCTACGGCGTGCAGGACAGCGTCCAGCTCGCCATTGATCTCGAGCACCGCTACAAGGGCATCCGCGCGCCGCACAAGATCAAGTTCGGGGTCAGCGGCTGCACCCGCGAGTGCGCCGAGGCCCAGAGCAAGGACTTCGGCGTGATCGCCACCGAGAACGGCTGGAACCTCTATGTGGCCGGTAACGGCGGCATGCGCCCACGCCACGCGGACCTCCTGGCTCAGGATCTGGACACCGAGACCCTCATCCGCACCATCGACCGCTTCATGATGCTCTACATCCGCACCGCGGACCGGCTGCAGCGCACCGCGCGCTGGCTGGAGAACCTGGAAGGCGGCCTTGAGTACGTGCGTGGGGTGGTCATGGAGGATTCGCTGGGCATCGCCCAGGATCTGGACGCGCAGATGGCGCGGCTGATCGAGAACTACCAGTGCGAATGGAGGACCACGCTGGAGGACCCGGAGAAGCTCAAGCGCTTCCGCCAGATGATCAACGACGACGGCGACGACCCCTACGTGGTCACGGTGGAGGAGCGCGACCAGCCGCGCCCGGCCACGGCCGAAGAGAAACTGGAACGCATTCCGGCGGTATCCGTCTGAGGAGGATTCACCATGACGCAGCACACTGAATGGACCCATTTGGGCAGCAAAGCTGACCTGGTGGCGGGCGCGGGCATCGGCGCCCGCCTCGGTGACCGCCAGGTGGCGATCTTCCATATTCCGGAGCTGGAGCAATCCCTGTTCGCCGTGGACAACTACTGCCCGATCTCCGGCGTGAACATCATCGCCCGAGGGATCGTGGGCGACATCGAGGGCGAGCCCGTGGTGGCGACGCCGCTGTACAAGAAGCATTTCTCGCTGCTCGATGGCCGTTGCCTGGAGGATGAGAAACACCAGTTGGCAACGTATACAGCAAGAGTTGAAGAGGGCAATGTGCTGGTCGCGCAATCTGTTCAGGGCGAGGGAGCGGCCGCCTGAACAGACTTATGCTGCCTGCACGGGGTGATGGTGGAGAACCAATAACTGATCGGGGCGAAGTGCCAGTTCCGCGTAGGTACGGCCCTCGTCGTCAGAGAATTCGACTTCGAAAGCACCGTCAAGAGTCTCGACGACAGTTCCCACCTGACCCCGAATAAGTCCGGACTCCTGAATGTCCTCAAGAAGAGCAACGCTATCGAGTACTTGGGGATGATTCTGCATCGCCGGCCTCTCAAAGGACATAGCAAGTGGTCAAGCGGGGGAGATCATCACTGCTTCGGATAATCCAGAGACTGCGAACAGTGGCGGAACCCGCATCTGTTTCTATGAAACAGTCTATCACGTACCTCACGCCATACTCATCGCTGGCGGTCACAGTGGCGGGACTTTCCATGGCCGCATGGAGGAGTTGCTCGCGGAGAAATTCGGCGTCCGCCGCTGAAAGCCCCAGAGCGGACTGAAAAACCCGGGCTTTATGCTTACCGCGTGGGTGCTCCGGGTTAAGGCAGTAGCCTTTCAGCTTCTGGAGGTCGACTACTGCCTTATCCGCATTGGGCAGGCTCATTTACCTTGGTTCTGCCCGCGTTGCTCCCGGATTTCTTCAGGCGAAAGCGGTGGGAATTCCACACCGCGTTCCTGTAGTTGCTTCTTAACTTTCAGGGCCCATTCGTGGGTTGAGGACTCGGGGTTGATAAGGTCATTGCTCAGACGGTCATGGATAACCCAGGAAATATTACTGCCAGCGTCATTGCGCTCTCTGTGATCTGCTCCCTGCTGGATTAGGTAATGAGCGATCTCATATTTGTTCAAATAGGCAGCATATTGGACGCTTGTGTTACTTGAATTATCAGTCAGGTCCGGGTTGGCGCCGTGTTTCAATAAGAGCTTGATGTTGTCCCAGCGCTCGTGACCTATGGCACTGAAAAGGGCGGGCTCGCCGTCAGCGTCCTTGCTGTTCGGGTCACCGTCGTGCTCCAGCAGGATTCGAAGCATGTCCGTGTCGTTGCCTCCAGCCATAAACGTCACGGGAGTGTGGCCGTTTCCAGCAGTCTGGTTCGGATCAGCTCCGAGTTGTAGAGCCCGTTCGACCGCTCGATGATCTTTCTGCATCATCAGCCAGAACAGAGGAGTAATGTCGTCCTTGCCGCTGGTGTTCAGCGCCACATCACCGTCTTCCAGCATTTGCCGGGCACGGGTTTCGTTACCCTTCTGAATGGCCTCCAGAAGCCTGACCTGTTCGGGTTCAAAGAATTCCGTCGCCTTCATGTTGGTTCCCCATAGATTGCATGCGGTAAGCAGCCCTGAAACCAGCAGGGTTGCCGCTTTAAGCCAGTCCCTTCCTCCCGACATGAATTGCTACCTCGCCTTTTGCAGAGTGTCTATATCCTGTTCTTTCTGGCTCTCAATTCCACCGACAACCTGATCCATGCCATGCCGCTCATAGGGATTGCCTCCCTCAACACTGGGGAGGGTGCGCTGTTGGCCAAGCGCCTTAGGAAGATCAGGGATGAGCTTACCTGCCACGGCGGCACCAACAAGGCCTCCAATAGGGCCGCCAAGCATATGGCCCGAGGCGCCGCCTAGCACAGCACCAAGGGCGTCGCTGCCGTGTTTCTGCACCACTGCTAGTAACTCGCCGTTGACCGTCTGAGTCTGGATCCGCTTGGCTGCCTGGGAGTTGCTCATACCTCCTTGGCGGGCCGCTGTTTCCGGATTAAGTCCCGCGGAATTAAAGGTGTACCCATCCTGACCGGTAATCGCTACACCAGACGAGGCCAGTCCACCCCCCAATGAATGACCTACCAGTGAGAAATTCTGGTCGAGTGCCGAATCTTTAGCTTCAGCCGCCAATTTCATAGCTTGATTGTACTGGTCGGTTTCCCGTCCAAAGGCCTGCCCGATATTCGCATACCAGTCTTCACCCGTGCTGGTTCCCTTAAAGGTCAGCATGGTTTCTTGGTTGACCTCGGACTTCAATAACGCGGCCCCGAAACCCGACCTCTCACTGGTGAAAGTGGTGTTTTCGAGGCCAGTGATTTCCTTGTGATCCAGCGGCTTGAGGCCCGTGGGCGGTTTCGGGCGCTGATCACTGTTGCCCCGATTGTATTTGTCCAGCGCGTAGACGTACTCCGCTGCTTCCGCCCGGATGATGTTGTCATTGTTGAAGTCCAGGCGTTCGTTGGCTTCGCTGACATCCGGGTTATCAGCTGTCGCCTGCACGAGCTCCTGGCGCTCGTTGTAGCGGTCCCGTCGTGCCTGAACCGGATCAGGCTGGGCCTTTCGGTCTACCGGGCTGTTGGTCCGGGGCTGGGCCGCCGTAGATGTATCCGGGTCCTGTAGGGCACCGGAGCTCTGGCCTGTTTGGGGCCGGGGCATATGCTCCAGGGGATCGTAATGGAGGTAGACATGGAGATCGCCGCGTTCCACGGCCCAGGCAAGATCCGTCAGTACCTGCTCGAGCTTTGCGGGTGGTCCGAGCGGGTGCTCAAACACGTGCTGCCAGAGATCCCAGAGCTTGTAGTTGAAAAGGTCGTCGTGGGTGCTGCGTGCAATGTCCCCGAGCGTCTGCCGGGCATAGATTCTGCAGCGCTCGATTGCCATCCAGCGGAAGCAGCCGTCTTCATCGGTTTCTAGAAACCGGGAGAAACGATAGACCCGCCCCAGATCGGCGGTGAGGAGGAAACTGGGGGTAGTGAGCATTCGATAGTCCCTTATCGAGTTATTGCGTCGTAGCGCGTCCCGTCGGCCTCACGGTCGTGATTCCCTGGCCGAACCGAAGCAGAGATTATTCCGGCATCTGGCTTGCCGTCAAGGAAGCCTTGATCGCTCCGGGGTGGCGTTCTTTATGTTTTTGCTCTTTAATCCAGCTCAGGCACTGCATTGGAAAAGGACGGTTCGTATGGATACAACAACCCTCATCGGTCTGGCGGTGATCGTCGTGGTCGTCGGCTACGCGATCTACATCTACAACCATCTGGTTACATTGAAGAACCGGTTCAAGAACGCTTTCGCGCAGATCGACGTCCAGCTCAAGCGCCGGCACGACCTGATCCCCAATCTCGTTGAAACGGCGCAGGGTTACCTCAGCCATGAACGGGAGACTCTGGCCCGGGTAACAGAGGCCCGTAGCGGGGCCATGCAGGCCCAGGACAATGCCCGGAAGGATCCGGGGGACGGCCAGAAGATGAACGGCCTCGCCAGTGCCGAGAACATGCTCACCAAGGCGTTGGGTGGGCTCTACGCGGTGGCGGAGAACTACCCGGATCTCAAGGCGGACGAGACCATGCAGCAGGTCATGGAGGAGCTGTCCTCCACGGAGAACCGCATTGCCTTCGCCCGCCAGTCCTTCAATGATTCGGTGATGGACTACAACACCTACCGGGAAAAGTTCCCCAACAACTTCATGTCGGGGTTCTTCGCCTTCAAACCCGCGGGGCTGCTGGAGTTCGATACCGAGGCGCTGAGCGAGCCGCCGTCCGTTTCCTTCAGCTGAGGGCCTGGCTGCCATGCGCTTCTTCGAACGCCAGGACCGGGCGCGGCGCCAGTCGCTGGTCCTGATCCTGCTGTTCCTGCTGGCCGTGAGCCTGATCATCCTCGCGGTCTCGGCAGTGCTCTACGGCTTCTACGTTTTCTGGGTCCACTACCCGGTGCCGTTCCTGGACTGGCTCTTCTCGGAGCCCGGCTGGATGGTGACGGGCACGGTCGCGGCCATCGTCACCATGGGCTCGCTCTACCGCTACGTGGATCTGCGCGGTGGGGGTGAGCGCGTTGCACGCATGGCGGGTGCAAGGCCGGTCGCAGCGGATACGGAAGACAGCGGTGAACGTCAGTTGCGCAACGTTACCGAGGAGATGGCGCTGGCGAGCGGGGTGACCGTCCCTCAGCTGTTCGTGATGGATCAGGAGCCGGCCATCAACGCTTTCGTTGCTGGTTATCAGCCCAACGAGGCGGTGCTGGTGGTGACCCGGGGCACTATGGATGAGCTCAGCCGCGATGAACTCCAGGGGGTCGTGGCCCACGAGTTCAGCCACATTCTCAACGGCGACATGCGCATCAATGTGCGGCTCATCTCGATGCTGGCGGGCATCCTCCTGATTGGTCAGTTGGGCCAGTACCTCGTGCATTTCGGGATCTGGGGCCGCGGTCGTCGCCACCATGGGCATCGGAGCCGATACGATGGGGCCCTGGTGATCGTGGGTGCCGTATTGGTGGTCGTGGGGTATGTCGGGCTTTTCATGGGGCGGGTCATCAAGTCGGCGGTCTCACGCCAACGCGAATACCTGGCGGATGCCGCCGCCGTCCAGTTCACGCGCAACCCTGAGGGCATCGGAGGGGCGCTGTACCGGATCGGCGCGGCTGCCTCGGGGTCGCGGCTCAACGCCACCAGCCACGCCGAGGACCTGAATCATCTTTGTTTCGGCGAGAGTGTGTCACTGGCCCGGCTTCTTGCCTCTCATCCGCCCATCGAGGCACGTCTGAATGCCATTGATGAAACCCTGTTGGTACGCATGAAGTCCCGTGATCGCAAGGCGGCGCGGGAGCAGGGCGACGCACCGCCATCCGCGCTCAGCGGGGAGGCGGCAGCCATGGGGTTCTCCGGGGCGGGTGGTCTGGATATCGGGCGTGGTGCCGCCTCGGTGGGGGCGCTCAGCGAGTCCGGAACCTGTCACGTCCGCTCACTGTTGGCCGCGCTGCCCGGCGGCCTGAACCAGCAGCTGCACGGGGCCGAGGGGGCGGTTCACCTGTGTCTGGCGCTGGCACTGGAAGAGGCGGACCACGGTGCTCTGGACCAGTGGCTTGCGGGGCTTGAGCCGGTGGGGGATGTGGCGATTGACCCGCTACTCGTGCGCCAGATGATCCAGACCCTGCATGATCTGGGACCAGCTTATCGGGTGCCGCTGGTGGAACTCTCTCTGCCGGCGCTGCGCGAGCTGGCGGCCGGAGCACGAGGCCAGTTGCTGCGCGACATGGAACAGCTGATCCGTGAGGATCGCGGCGCCCGGCTGCACGACATCGCCATCCTTGGGTTCCTCAAACGCCATCTCGGAAGGGGCGCGGCCCGCAACCGGAAGGTCGTCCATCGCCGTTATGGACCGGTCATGCCGGACATTCGACGGCTGCTGTGGCTGATGGCATCGGCTGGTACGCGCGACGATCCTGAATCGCTGTATAGGGAGGCGATGGCGGGATTCGAGTCGGATGCCCGGCCGCCCTCGGGCGAAGGCACCAGTGCCCGGAAGCTGCTGGAATCACTGGGGCGGCTTGCCGGCCTGCCGGCGATGCTGAAACCCGCCATCCTTGATGCCTGCGTTCACTGCATCCAGGACGACGGGCGTGTGAGTCCGCGTGAGTATGAGCTGCTGCGCATCATCGCCGACCAGCTGGACTGCCCCATGCCGCCGCTGCCCCCGGGCGAATCGTCACCGGACTGAAACCCACCGGTCACCGCCGGGTCATGACCACGCCCCATCATTGAAGATGAACGGGACGCAATGAACCGGGGGTGGCCATGTACCGATTTCGAACCGTCTTCATATCCGACCTGCATCTCGGGTCGCCGGATTGTCAGGCATCGTACCTTATCAACTTCCTCGATACCGTGGAGGCAGAACGGATCTACCTGGTGGGTGATGTGATCGACCTGATCGCGATGCAGCGGCGGGTCTATCTGCCTGAGACCCATCTGGCCGTTATTCGCCGCCTGGTTGCGTTGGCGGCCGAGGGGCGCCAGGTTATCTACGTGCCGGGTAATCATGATGAGTTCATGCGTTCATTCTGCGGACAGTCCATCGCAGGGATAGAGATGCGGCTCGCTGACTGGCACACCACGGCGGACGGTCGGCACTTCCGGGTCTGTCACGGCGATGAGTTTGACCATGTGGTGCGGTGCAGCCCGCTGCTGTGGCTGGTCGGCAATCCGATGCACGGGGTCCTGGTGCGCCTGAACCGCTGGTTGAACCGCTGGCGCCGTGCCCGGGGCAAGGGCTATTGGTCCCTGGCGGCCTACATCAAGCAGCGGGTGGCCCGTGCCCGCGCCTACATTGCCCGTTTCGAGCAGGCAGCGCTGACTGCCACGGAGCGACAGGAGGCAGACGGCTACATCTGTGGTCACATCCACTCGGCAGGATTCCGGCTGGGGCGGGAAGGGCTCTATTGCAACGATGGCGACTGGACCGAGCATTGCACGGCCCTGGTGGAGGACGGCAGTGGCCGGCTCAGCCTTCTGCACTGGTCCGAGGAACCCCGGGTGCTGGCCTATGAACCGGTGCCCGCTGGCGCTTCGGCTCCGGCGCTCGGCAGCGCAGTGGCCGCCAACCGCGTGGCCTGAGCGGTTGGCGGCATCAGCCTCACTTCAGGGGCTTGTGGGCGATGTCGGGCTCCTTGCCTTTCAGCATCTGGTTCCAGTAGAAGGGCGGAAGCAGGTGCTTCTTGACCACCCAGTAGAACCAGGACTCCTTGAAGGGGCTCAGGGGCAGCGTCGGGGTCACGACCCCGTCGTACATGAACTCGGCCAGCATGACCTTGCCGTAGGCGGTGACCAGTGGGCAGGAGGTGTAACCGTCGTAGGTTGCCGGCAGGGCGTGCCCGTCCAGCCGTGCCAGAAGGTTGCGCACGGTGACCGGTGCCTGCTTGCGCACGGCTGCAGCGGTCTTGGATGTGGGCAGCGAACTGGCATCACCCAGTGAGAAGACGTTGGGATATCGGGTGTGCTGGGTCGTGCCCTTGTCCACATCCACCCAGCCGTCCGCATTGGCCAGCGGGCTCTGTTTCACGAAGTCCGGCGCTGTCTGATGCGGTGTTACGTGCAGCAGGTCGTAGGGCTGTTCCACCTCAGTGCGCTCGCCGTTGGCGTTCGTCGCGGCAAAACGGGCGATCTTGCGCTCCGCATCAACCGCGATCAGGTCATGACCCAGATTGACGCCGATCGCGTAGCGGTCCATCACCTTCTGCAGGTGGGGCACGAAGTCCGGAACGCTGAAAAGGGCACCAGCGCCGCTGTAGAACTGTAGGTTACTCTCCGGGCTGAGGTTGTTGCGTCGCAGGTGGTCCGCTGCCAGGTAGGCGATCTTCTGCGGCGCGCCGGCGCACTTCAGCGGGGGCGGCGGCTGGGTAAAGATGGCGTTGCCGCCACGGAACTGGCGCAGGCACTCCCAGGTGTAGGGGGCTGTCTCCGGGCTGTAGTTGCTGCACACGCCATTGCGGCCCAGGGCCTCGCGCAGGCCTTCCACACGGTCCCAGTCCAGCTTGATTCCCGGTGCCACCACCAGGTGTTCGTATTGGACCTGGCGGCCGTCATCGAGGGTGACACGGTTGCTGTCCGGCTCGAATGTTGCTACTCCAGCCCGGATCCAGGTGGCCTGCCTGGGGAGTGTGTCCGTCTGCGGGCGGTGGGTACGCGCCATATCGTAGGTGCCGCCACCGACCAGTGTGAAAGCGGGCTGGTAGTAGTGGACCTCCGAGGGTTCCACGACGGCTACATTCAACTCCGGGTGCTGGCGAAGCAGGGATGCAGCGACGGTGGTGCCGGCCGTGCCACCTCCGACGATGACCACCTGATGACTGAGGGATGGCGAAGGAGTGTTCATGCAGGCCTCTCGGTGTCGTTAATGATGCTTCAGAAGTGCAACTTAGGATAGCGGATCATAAAGAGCTATAAGTTGATAAAAACAAAAACGGTTAGTTTTTTTTGGAATAAGCCGCCCAGGCAAAGGCATGGTGGGAGCCGTTGGTTCTTTGGCCTGCTTAACGTGCTTCAGGGTGACGCTGATTGATCAGGTCCCAGGCTCGATGGATCTCTTCCAGCCGGGCGCGGGCCAGTGCCGGGTCCATGTCCGTGTGCTGCACCCGGTCCGGATGGTAGAGGCTGCGCTTTTTGCGGTAGGCCTGGCGCAGCGCTTCCAGCGAGTCCGAGGGTTTGCCGCCGATCACCTGGCAGGCCCGTGCGAGGCCGGTCAACGGCACCTCGCCACCACCTTCGTTGGGTGAGGTGATCCAGATCTTGCCCCGGTAACTCTGGAGGATGCGGTTGCTGACCGTGGCGGGTAGCCCCATGGCAACAATAGCCGCGTGACAGCGGGCAATACGGGCGGCGGAATCCGGCCCGTCCTGGTAGCAGATGTGGGCCAGTGCGATGCTCGTGCGCAGTGCGGATTCGGGCCAGCGTCGCGCGATGTACCGGAACCAGGCGGGGACCACCGGGCTGGTATCGCGCTTGCCGGCGCTGAACCGCCGGATGAGGCGCCGTCGCAGGCGGGCCCTGGCGCCGAAGCTGCGCATCAGGGACTCGCCGTAGCGGATGTCCTGCTCGGTAACCCGGTCATCGGCTTTTGCGACGAACCCGAGGAGGCGGAAAAGGGTTCCCTGCGTCCATCGCGGGAGCCCGGTCCGTTCCAGGAACCGGGAGCCATGATGGCCGCAGGAGCTCAATTCCCGGAGCAGTTCCGAGAGGCCTTCCGGGAGTGTTTCAGTGGGACCGCCAGCGTTCCTGCTGTTCATGGTGCTACCGTGCCTTCTGCAAGTTGGCGCGCGGTTTCGAGGCGCTCGAGTGTGCCCACGTCGACCCATTGCCCGCCGTAATAGATTCCCGTTACCCGCCCCTGTTGGCAGGCGGCCCGGAGCACCGGGCCCAGCCGGTCCTCGTCCTTTGGTGCCTCTTCAACAAGGCGTGCGCTCAGGCGACTGATACCCGCGAAGGTCAGGCGTTCGCCATCGCCCTCAGTCACGTGACCGTCAGCGTTCAGCGCAAAATCACCGTCGTTACGATGCGCCGGATTGGCGACCAGCACAAGGTGTGCATCGGTGCCCTCATCCATACGCCCCTGAATCAGCGTGGCCGGGTCGAAATCCGTCCAGACATCCCCGTTGATGACCACAAATGTTTCCTCCGCTTCCCTGAGCATCGGCAGCGCCCGCCTCAGGCCACCCAGGGTCTCCAGCGGCGTGCCCTCGCGCGAGTACTCAATGGGCACACCAAAACGGGCGCCATCGCCCAGAACTGTCTCGATCTGTTCACCCAGCCAGGCGGTATTGATCACAATGCCCTCTATGCCGGCCTGGACCAGCGCCTCTATGTGCCACTCGATCATCGGCCGGCCGCCCACCCGCAGCAGCGGCTTGGGTGTTTCAAGGGTTAACGGCCGGAGTCGTTCACCACGCCCGGCGGCCAGGATCATGGCCTTCATCCGGACTCCCGCAGCTGTTGTAACACGATCGGAACCACCCGTTCTGCCAGCCAGTCGCCGAAATGAGCCATTGCCGGCTGCCGGCGTGCGGCCGCGACCATGTAGTCGAGGGTGCGGGGAATGTCCGCCAGATAAGCCGGCTTGCCGTCGCGCTGGTCCAGCCGTGCAAATATACCACTGGCCTTGAGGTGACGCTGGATCCCCATGAGCTCGAACCACTGCAGGAAGGTGGCCTCGTCGGCACGGTGCAGGCCGGCTTCGTACGCTTCAACACGATAGGTCTCCAGCCACTGGCAGACCTTTTCCCGGGGCCAGTCCACATAGCAGTCGCGCAGCAGTGAGACAGCATCATAGGTGATGGGCCCGATGACGGCATCCTGGAAGTCGATGATCCCGGGACTGTTGGACTCAGTAACCAGCAGGTTGCGGGAGTGGTAGTCCCGATGGACGGTGACCCGTGGCTGCGCCAGGGCGGACTCGGTCAGGGTGGCGAAGGTGGTCTCCAGCATCGCCTGTTCCTGACTGGACAGCGTCAGGCCGAGCTTTTCGCCAAGAAGCCAGTCCGGGAAGAGCCGCATCTCCTGTTCCAGGCGTTCGCGGTCGTAGGGTGGCAGTGGGTGGTCAGGCGGCGACGGCAGCGCCTGCAGTCGGACCAGCGCACTCAAAGCCTCCCTGTAGAGTGGGTCGGCGGCACCGGTGCCGGCCAGTTCGTCCAGGTAGAGGCGGTTGCCGAGGTCTTCCAGTAACAGGAACCCCTGCTCCTGGTTTTCGGCCAGCAGCTCGGGAACGTGCAGGCCGTGACTGTGCCAGTGGCGTGTCAGTGCCACGAAGGCCTGGCAGGATTCCTTCTCCGGGGGCGCGTCCATAACAATGCGGGGGCCGTCCGGCGTCCGCACGCGGAAGTAACGCCGGAAGCTGGCGTCTCCGGCAACCGGTTCCGGAGCCTGTGGCTCCGTTCCCAGCAACCGGCTGAGCCAGGCCAGCATGGCGTCGTAGCGTTGATCCATGATCGCTCCCATCGATGCGAATGGCGCCATGCGGCACCGATCCAATGAACCGTATTCTGCATTAACCCTCTGGCTGCTGGCCAGAGAGCGTTAACATGCCGCTGCGGCCCATGTAGACTGTGCCCCTGTTTCAGCCGCCTGCCGGCGGACGCTCCGGAGAGGGTGAGTGGCAATACAGAGGTGGAAGAACAACCGCGCCGGTCGACTCCGGATGCTGGCTGCCAGCATCACGCTCGCCTGTGTGCCTGCGCTGGCCCAGGAGCCTCCCTCGGCGGCAGCCATCGATTGGGTGGAATGGGATAACCTTCCCCCGGAATTGCAGGAACAGGTGCCCGCGTACTGCGGTGGCACCTATCGCCCGCCGACGCTTGAGTCCCGTGAAGCCGATGGAGAAGCCGGCAGCGACGGGGCGAAAGTCCACATTACGAGCCGTGATGCCCGTTACCGCATGGAAGAAACCCTGGACCTGAGCGGCGATGTGCGGGTGCGGCAGGGTGAGTTGCGGGCACGCAGTGACCGTGCCCAGTACAACCAGAGCAGTGGTACGCTCAACCTCGACGGCGGGGTGGTCAGTCGCGCCAGCGGCGTATTGCTCACCGGCAACGAAGCCCAGGCCAGTGATGAGGGCGGCGACCTGACCCTCAATACCGCCCGTTTCCTGCTCCATGATGCCCATATGCGTGGCAGTGCTGGCCGTATCGAGCGTACGGGCGAAGAGGCGATGCGCATTGATCAGGCGGTCATGACGACCTGTCAGCCGGGCCGCAATGATTGGTCCCTGGCGGCCAGTCAGGTGAATCTGAACCAGGCCAGCGGCTTCGGTACCGCCAGCCATGTTCGCCTGCGGGTGAAGGATGTGCCCGTCATCTACTTGCCCTGGATCAGCTTTCCCATCGACGAACGGCGCCAGTCGGGGTTCCTGTATCCGTCCTTCGGTACTTCCAATACCGGCGCGGGCCTTTTTGTGGCCACGCCCTACTATTTCAATCTCGCGCCCCATTATGACGCGACCTATACGCCCCAGTACATCCATCGCCGGGGTTATTTTTCGGAGCTGGAAACCCGCTACCTGAGCCGCTTCGGGCAGACAGACGTGCAGCTCGGCTTCATCGATAATGACTCGGAATTCGAGTCGGAAAACCCCAGCATGGATGGGAAGCGCTGGGGGTTGGACGTCACCAGTGATGCCGATTTCGGCGGTGGCTGGCGCGGGGACCTGGAGTACGCGGCCGTCTCCGATGATGATTATTCCAGCGACCTTAACCGCACGCTCGACATCCAGCAGAGTACCCATCTGCGCCGTGATGGCCAGTTGCGCTACAACCAGCCGGGCCTGAGTTTCTCGGCGGCGCTGCGTGGGTACCAGACCATCGACCCGGCCATCCCGGAAGGCCGCCGCCCCTACAATCAGCTGCCACGCCTGCAGCTGGATCTCAGCACCGACAGCGGCAACTGGTACGCGGCTCAGGACACCGAATACAACTACTTCTGGCGCGAGAACCAGGATCTCCAGGGGCAGGAGGCCGCTATCGGCCACCGGCTGCGTACACGCCCGGAAGTGGGCTGGGAGCTGCGGGGGCTGCCCGGTTTTGTCGGCACATCCGTCATGCTCGACCATACCCAGTACCAGCTGGACGACATTGACCGCGACGAGCGCTTCAGCCGCAGCGTGCCCTTCGCGGATGTGGATGCCGGCCTCTATTTCGACCGTTTCTTCGACGTGGGTGACAGTTTCTACAACCAGACGCTGGAACCGCGGCTTTACTACGTGTACTCGCCGGAGCGTGACCAGAGTGGTATCCCCACCTTTGATACCCGTCTGACGTCCTTCAACTTCAACCAGCTCTTCGCCCGGGATCGCTTCGTTGGGGGAGACCGGGTGGGGGACAACAACCGGCTCACGACGGCACTGACCTCGCGGGTGTATGATATGGACGCCGGAATCGAGCGTGCGCGCGTGAGTGTCGGCCAGATTCACCATTTCGAGGATCAGGAGGTGACCCTCCCTGGTGGCGCCGGCGCGGAAGAGGATCCGACATCGCCCCTGGCCGGCGAATTAATGCTGAGGCCACTGGAAACCATGGACCTGCGGGTGACCGGCCAGTGGGACCAGCGGGAACGCGAGACCCTGCGGGGGCGGAGCCAGTTCCGGTTCCATACCACGGATTACAGGTACCTGCTCAACGCGGGCCACACCTACGACGCCGAGACCCAGCTCGAGCAGTCGGATCTGAGCAGCGTCGTGGCACTGGGTGAACAGACGAGCCTGATTGGCCGCTGGCTCTACGATATGGACAATGAGGAAACAGCCGGCACCCTGGTGGGTGTCGAGTACAACAGCTGCTGCTGGAACCTGCAGCTGGTGGCACAACGATACCGGACGCGGGATGAGGGGCTGGACACCCGCGTCCTGTTCCAGGTCCAGCTGCTTGGGCTGGGTGGCAGTGGTGATGCCGGCGACACGGTGCGCGATGCCATTCCCGGCTTTGACCAACGCACTGCCATCCCCGAGCGTCCGACGCCCGAGCAACTGCGGCGGCCGTCGGAAGAACGATGGCCCTGAACCCATTCAGATCGAGGTAAGCATGATTCCAAACCGACAGCGCTCAAGCCTTCTGGCCCTGGTGTTCCTCGCCTGCCTGCCCATGCTGGCAGCGGCGGCTGAACGCCAGCCGCTGGATCGCGTCGTGGCCGTGGTGGACGAAGGCGTAGTGCTGCAGTCCGAGCTCGAAGCCCGGATGCAGCAGATCCGCTCGCGCCTGAGCGCCCAGGGGACGCGCCTGCCTCCGGAGTCGGTGATGCGCCAGCGGGTGCTGGATCAGTTGATTCTGGAAGAGATTCAGATCCAGCGGGCCCGCCAGATGGGCATGCAACTTGGTGATTCCGAGCTTAATGACGCCATGCGCAACGTGGCCCGCAATAACGGTTTCAACAGCCTGGACGAATTCGAGCAGGCACTGGCCAGTGAAGGTCTGAGCTTCCAGCAGGCGCGCGAGCAGATCCGCCGGGAGATGCTGGTCAGCCGTGTGCAACAGCAACGGGTAGGGCAGCGCGTGCGCGTGACTGAGCGTGAGGTGGAAAACTTCCTCAATTCCGCCGAGGCCCGCGAACGTTCCGGCATTGAACATCTTCTCGGCCATATCCTGATCCAGGTGAACAACTTCAATAACGAGGATGAGGTGGAAGCGGCCCGGAGCAAGGCTGAATCCATCCAGGAGAAGCTGGAAGACGGGGCTGACTTCCGTGAACTTGCGGTTGCCGAATCCGATGGACGCAACGCGCTGGAGGGCGGTGAGCTGGGCTGGCGCTCTGGCCAGGAGCTGCCCTCACTGGTGGCGGGCGAGATTCCGCAGCTGGATGTGGAGGAGCCCTCCCAGGTTCTGCAGAGCGGCAGTGGCTTCCATGTGGTGACGCCGCTTGACCGCCGTGGTGAAGACACCAATGAGGTGGAGCAGCGCAAGGTGAGCCACATCCTGATCAACACCCAGGACCGCTCCGAATCGGAGGCCGAGTCGCTGATCCGTGATATCCAGGACCAGCTGGACGATGGCGCGGATTTCTCGGAGCTGGCCAGTGAGCACTCCGACGATCCGGGCACCGTTTCCGAGGGTGGCGAACTGGGCTGGGTCGGTCCCGGTGAAATGGTCCCTGACTTTGAGGAGACCATGATGGACACGGGCGTCGGTGAGACCAGCTCGCCCTTCCGCTCGCAGTTCGGCTGGCACATCCTGAAAGTCGAGGACAAGCGGGTAGCGGAGCAGAGTGATGAGATCCGGCGCAATGAAGCCAGGCAGGCCCTGCAGCAGCGTCAGTACGAGCTGGAACTCCAGAACTGGCTGAGTCAGATCCGCGAGGAAGCGTACGTGGACGTTAAGACCGTGGTCGGGGGCGTGGAGGGGCAGCTGTGATCCGTGCTCCACGGCTGGCAGTAACGGCCGGCGAACCCGCTGGTATCGGTCCCGACCTGTGCCTGGAGCTTGCCTTGGAAGAGCGTGAGTCCGAGCTGGTGGTTGTGGCGGATGCCGAGCTCATGCGTGCGCGTGCCCGGGCGCTGGAGCTGGATGTCCGGGTTGAGCCCTGGGAGCCGGATCAGGCGATCCCCACTGACAAGGGCGTCCTCCCCGTCTGGTCCGTTGCCTCGGTTGCGAGCACACAGGCCGGGCAACTGGACACCGGGAATGCCGGCTATGTGCTGCGCACCCTTGAGGCGGCGGTGGAAGCCTGCCAGCTCGGCATCGTTGATGCCATGGTGACCGCTCCGGTGCATAAAGGCGTCATCAATGAGGCCGGTATCCGCTTCAGCGGTCACACTGAATTCCTCCAGGAGAAAACCGGCGCCAGTGGTGTGGTCATGATGTTGGCCACCGAAGGGCTGCGCGTGGCCCTCGCGACGACCCACCTGCCGCTGAGGGAGGTACCCGATGCCATCACCAGTGACCGGCTCAGCCGGGTGATCCATATTCTGGATGCGGATCTCCGCAAGCATTTCGGCCTTGATCAGCCCCGCATACTGGTTGCGGGCCTGAACCCGCATGCCGGTGAGGGTGGGCATCTGGGCCGGGAGGAAATCGACGTGATCGAGCCCCTGCTCGAACGGCTGAACAGCGAGGGCATGAACCTGATCGGGCCGCTGCCGGCGGATACCCTGTTTACCCCGTATAACCTCGAGGAGGCAGACGCCGTGCTGGCCATGTACCACGACCAGGGTCTGCCGGTACTCAAGCACAAGGGCTTTGGTCGGGCCGTGAACATCAGCCTGGGCCTGCCGATCATCCGCACCTCTGTTGACCACGGCACAGCCCTGGATCTGGCGGCGACCGGCCAGGCGGACCCCGGCAGCCTGCATGAAGCCATCCAGACCGCGGCCCAGATGGTGCGCCAGCGGGAGCAGGCACGGCAGGGGCGCGCATGAGCCGGCCGGCGGGGCATCAGGCGCGCAAGCGCTTTGGCCAGAACTTCCTGCACGACGCGGGCGTGATCGACCGCATCGTGGGCGCCATCAACCCCACTCCGGAAGACAACCTGGTGGAGATCGGGCCCGGCATGGGGGCGCTCAGCGAGCCATTGCTGGAAGCCTGCCCGTCCATGCAGATGATCGAGCTCGACCGGGACCTGATCCCCGGGCTCCGGGCTCAGTTCTTCCGCTACCCGGAGCTGACCGTCCACGAGGGCGACGCCCTGCGTTTTGACTACCACGCCATAGCCGGCAAGGGTCCGATCCGGGCGGTGGGTAACCTCCCCTATAACATCGCCACGCCGCTGGTCTTCCATCTGCTTGAGTTCGGGGATGTGATCCGGGACATGCACTTCATGCTCCAGAAGGAAGTGGTGGAGCGCATGGCTGCGGCGCCGGGTGAGAGCCAGTGGGGCCGGCTGGCCATCATGACCCAGTACCGCTGCCGGGTGCAGCCGCTGTTCACGGTGGGATCGGGCGCCTTCAGCCCGGCCCCCAAGGTGGAATCCGCCATCGTGCGGCTGGTGCCCCATGGGACCATCGACAACCCGGCCCATGACACGGAACTGCTGGCGAAGGTGGTGCGTACGGCTTTCAATGCCCGCCGCAAGACCCTGCGCAAGGCGCTGGC
>JBNJEG010000014.1:0-27228 GCA_051745655.1 Pseudomonadota bacterium | reverse complement strand
TCCATAATTGCCAAGCGTATCAAGGTACAGGCTGCGCCCATCCGTTAGAGTCGCGTCAGGACAATGGCGCAATGTGGACGACGGGTGGCGCATCCATGACCAGATACTTTCTCCGAGCCGGGCTCGTTTTATTGACCCTGACAGCCCTTGCCGGCTGTCTCGGGGACAGTGACTCCGACGAGTTCGGTGAGGATATTGATGAGTTCGAGGCATCTCCCGAATCTGACGAGTATCGGGCTCGAGTGCTTAATGGCGAGCTTGAGAGTGCCTTCGTCTGGCTCGACATGGACGGGGACGGTGAATTCTCGACTTATACCGACGAGGACTACAGGGACGATTTCGTTGCGGATGAGGAGGACGAGCAGCGCCTTGGCATCGGCGACAATTTTGAGATCAAAGAGCCCTGGGGCGTTACTGATGCCAACGGCAATGTGATGATCGACACCGAGTCCTTTGACCTTCCCGCGACCGTAGCCCCCGACCTGGATCCGGATGATTTCCCGCTGATGGCAGTCGGCATTCCCGGGGTTACCGTCAATGACGGCGAGACCATCGAGAAGGCCTTCTTTCTCAGTGCCCCACCCGGGGTTACCAATGTCACACCCTTCTCCACCATGGCGGAAACCGTACGCCGGATCGAGATCGATCGGGGCAATGAGGCAGACCTCGCCAGCGCCGGGACCACGCTTTTGCAGGAGGAAGTGCTGGGGAGCCAGGAGCGCATCGGGCCCTATCAGGACTACCTCAGAAACCAGGGGCAGGCAGCCGTGCCCTTCTATGCCACTGCCATCCGCCGGCTGATCCAGGCGCAGGTGCCGGAGGGGGTGAGCAGCACCGTCGCCAACGATCTGCGTAACCTGGAAAGCCGCCCCGATGAAAAGCCGTACTTTGCTCCCGGTGACATGCGCGTCATTGGCTCACTGCTTCTGGATCAGGCGGCGAACGTCATCCGCGAAGTGGGGGAGGACATTGAGGCCCGGGGGCTGGACGGCTACACGCTGCCCCCGGACAGCGAGTTGGAGACGGTTGCTGATTTTGAGCCGGACCTGAACAATCCCTATGTGGCTGTGGAGCAACGCTATTTCATTCCCGAAAAGGATCTCGAGGATGCCGCTGAGTTTGAGCCGGTTGCTCCGGCTGCGAATGGCCGGCTCAGCGCCCAGGTCTTCCTTGACTACGACCTGGGTGTCCGCCTCCGGCGCATGGACGTAAGGGGCCAGACCCGGCCGTCCATGGGCGTTTTCCCGTTCCTGGTGGATGCCGGCGGCAAACCCACGGATCTGGGCTATATGCCGTTTCTCGATATTGATACCGACGAGGTTGCGGGCGACCCGGTGAAACGGGATGAGCTCTCGGAAGGCGATCTCGACGAGCGGTTCATCGGGGAGGAGGGTGACGCGATTGACTGGGAGACGCCGAGGATCGGTCTGGATTCCTCTTGGTTTGAGGCTGGTGGGGCTGATTCGGAGGTTGGCGGGTCGCTGGAGCGGGTCTATGAGCAACCGGCGTCGGGCAGTGGGTTCGACCTTGTTCGCTATGGTCAGGATGGCTCCGAGGATGCGCAGGTCGGGATCACGCCGGACTCCGGTGCCAGGAGGATTCCTGTGAATCTTTGGCTTTCGGATGACTGGACCAGTAACAGCGAACTCAGCATTGATTATGGGTCGATTACCGCGCTTTCCGATTGCGGGGATACCATTCAGCACGTCAACGCGGAGCAGGAAGTAACGCTCAATCGGGTCGATGGGGAAAGCATCACCATCACCCGCTATGGCCATCATCGGGATAATCCATCGGATGGCGAAGTGGCCTTCCGCGTGATGGTGGAAACTTACGACAACCCCTCCGGGAACCCGTTCCGTCGCGAATATCAGTATTTCAGCGACGGTATTGGCACTCAGCCCGAGATCGACGAGAGTCTGAAAAAAGCCGATCAGCCGGACCTGCTGCGTTCGGTCAGGGTTTTGCGCTCGGATGTTGAGGTTACGGAAGCCACCTTCTGCGGTAGCGATAACGAGCCGTTCAGCGTTGAATCCAGTCCGGATAACATGCGGCTGTACGTCGGTTTCGACTACATGCGCTTCGCGGATTACCTGGAGTCCATCGGCACCCGGGACTGAGGCCCGGATGCCGCAAAAACCATTTGACAGCCCCGAAAGCGCCCATTAAAGTACGCGCCATATTCGGGTCTCGCCCGAAGACAAGTCAGATGCCTCGTGCCGAGGTGGCGGAATTGGTAGACGCGCTAGCTTCAGGTGCTAGTGTCCGTAAGGACGTGGAGGTTCAAGTCCTCTCCTCGGCACCACTCTTTCCTTCCCCGCTCTCCTGTCTCATTATATAGAGACCCAAGAACAAACAGTCACAGGCGAATTCAATGGCCTCAGGAACACCTCAGGACGACCCCAAAGCGGACCGTGAAGCCCAGAAGTACGAAAAGCCGGTCACCAGCCGGGAAATGATTCTGGAACACCTCAAGAAACGCGGTGCCCCGGCGACCCACCAGAAGCTTTGCGAAGAATTTGATCTCGACGACGAGGACCGCATCGAAGGTCTGCGCCGGCGCCTGATCGCGATGGCCCGCGACGGTCAGCTCATCTGCAACCGTCGTGGTGCCTATCTGCCGATCTCCGAGGCGGATCTCACGCGTGGGCACGTCCAGGGTCACCGGGATGGTTTCGGGTTTGTGGTGCCTGAGGGCGGAGGCGATGATCTGTTCCTGAACGCGCGCCAGATGCGGCAGGTTTTCCATGGCGACCGGGTATTGGTCCGCGAGGAACACCGGGACGCCCGCGGTAAGCGCGAGGGGATCATCGTCGAGGTGCTGGAGCACAAGACTCACCAGGTCGTCGGGCGCATGCAGCGCGAGGACGGCATCTCCATGGTCATCCCCGAGAACAGCCGCATCAGCCAGGAGATCCTGGTACCGGAAGAAGCCTGTCAGGGTGCCGGCCATGGTCAGTACGTCACCGTCACGATCGAGAAACAGCCCACGATGCGCAACAAGCCGCTGGGCCGAGTGGTCGAGATCCTGGGTGATCACATGGCGCCGGGGATGGAGATCACCGTTGCCATCCGTGCCTATGGCCTTCCGGACCAGTGGCCGCCGGCCGTGACCGAGCAGGCGCGCAGTATCCCGGAAGAAGTCTCCGAGGACGCCAAGCAGGGCCGGGTGGATCTCCGGCAGCTGCCGCTGGTCACCATTGACGACGAAAGCGCCCGCGACTTCGACGACGCGGTCTACGCCGAGAAGCGCAAGGGCGGCGGCTACCGACTCATCGTCGCCATCGCGGATGTGGCCTGGTATGTGCGCCCGGAAACGCCGCTGGACCTGGAAGCCCAGAACCGGGGGAACTCGGTCTACTTCCCGGACCACGTGGTGCCGATGCTGCCGGAGAAGCTGTCCAACGGCCTCTGCTCCCTGAACCCGGGCGTGGACCGCCTGTGCATGGTGGCGGACATGAACCTGAGCCGGGACGGGCGCATCACCCAGTACTGCTTCTACGAAGCCGTCATGCATTCCCACGCGCGCCTGACGTACAACAAGGTCAGCGCCATTCTGGAGCATCCGGAATCGAACGACGGACAGAAGCTGCGGAACGAATACAGCAGCGTCGTGCCGCATCTTGAGACGCTCTATGGGTGCTACCAGATGCTGCGCGAGGCGCGCGAGCAGCGTGGTGCCATCGACTTTGAGACCACGGATACCCAGATCCGGTTCGACCGTGACCGCAAGATCAGTGAGATCGTGCCGGTGGAGCGCAACGACGCGCACAAGGTGATTGAGGAATGCATGCTGTGCGCCAACGTGGCCACGGCCCGCTTCCTGAAGCAGCACCGGATTCCGACCCTTTACAGGGTGCATGACTCGCCGTCCCCGGAACGGCTGGCAGACGTGCGCCAGTTCCTGAGCGGGCTGGGCCTGGATCTGCCCGGTGGTGATGATCCGGAGCCCCAGGATTACCAGAAGGTGCTCAGCCAGGTGCAGAACCGCCCGGATGCGCACATCATCCAGACGGTGATGCTGCGCTCCATGAAACAGGCGGTCTACACCTCCGAGCAGCGCGGCCACTTTGGCCTCGGTTTTGAGGAGTACACGCACTTCACGTCTCCCATCCGGCGCTACCCGGATCTCCTGATCCATCGGGGAATCAAGTCGGTGATTCATCGCAAGGCCCGGGGTGGTGCCATGGCCGGCATCAAGGCCCTGTTCGGCAGCCAGAAGAAAGCCAAGACCATCGTTCCGGCGGAAAAGCCGGATCCAGAGCTGGCGACCTATGGTTATTCCCCGGACCGGGTGCAGCAGCTGGGCGAGCAGTGCTCCATGACGGAGCGCCGGGCCGATGACGCCACCCGCGATGTCGAGGCATGGCTCAAGTGCGAGTTCCTGCAGGGCAATGTGGGCGAGGTGTTCGATGGAGTGATCGCTTCGGTGACCGGCTTCGGGCTTTTCGTGCAGCTCGCCGGTGTCTACACCGAGGGCCTGGTGCACATCTCCGCTCTGGGTGGTGACTTCTTCCACTTCGACCGGATCCGTCACACCCTGGTCGGCGAGCACACCGGTCGCGCCTTCCGGCTGGGGGACGAAGTCCGGGTGCGGGTGGTCCGTGTGGACCTGGATGACCGCAAGATTGACCTGGAACTCGAAGAGTCGATTGGCGATCAGAAAAAGGGCGGTAACAAAGGCTCCGGCGGCCGGAAGAAAAATGCTGGTAAGAGCCAGGGCGGCGGTCAGAAGCAGGGCGGCGGCCAGAAACAGGCCAAGCCACAGGAGTCCGGATCGGGCGATGACGCGGCACCGAAAAAGAAATCCGGCGGCCGCCGTCGCCGCCGTGGTGGTCGCGGCGGAGGCGGCGGAGGCGGCGGCGGCAAGAGCGACAGCTGATCCGGAGGCGATCCCATGGCGCAGCACATCCTCTTCGGCTGGCATGCGGTTTCCACCCTGCTGGAACGGCACCCGGAGCGCGTCCGCAGCCTGAAGCTGCAGCAGGGGCGTGAGGACGGGCGCCAGAAGCGGGTCCGCCAGCTCGCGGAGGAATTCGGTGTGGCCGTAGAGCAGTGTCAGCGGCGTGCGCTGGACGATGCCACTGACGGTGAGAACCACCAGGGCGTGGTCGCGGTGATCAAGCCACCGGTTGCCCTGGAAGAGGACGCGCTGCTGGAGCGCCTGGAAAGCCAGACCCGCCCCCCGTTTCTTCTGTTGCTGGATGGCGTGACGGACCCCCACAACCTGGGGGCCTGCCTGCGAACCGCTGACGCGGCCGGAGTGGACGCCGTGGTGGTCCCCAAGGACCATTCGGCGCCGCTTAACGGCGTGGCCATGAAGGTCGCCAGTGGCGCAGCCGAATCCGTTCCCCTGGTTCGTGTTACCAACCTCGCGCGCTTCATGCGCCGGTGCGGTGAGCAGGGCATCTGGTTCACAGGGACCTCCGATGCCGCGGAAGCCAGCATTCACGATCTTGACCTGACCGGCCCCGTAGCCATGGTGATGGGTGCCGAGGGCAAGGGGATGCGGCGTCTCACGCGCGAACACTGCGACCAGCTCGGTCACCTGCCCATGGCTGGCCTGGTCAGTTCTCTCAACGTTTCCGTCGCCACCGGGGTCTGTCTTTTCGAGGCCCGTCGCCAGCGTACGATTGCATCCAGCGCGCGCGGGGCCTAGAATGTGCGATCCCGTTTCGCGGGGGTAATACCACTCCTTGCTTTCGGCACAGATCCGGAAGCTGCTCAAACCGTAAGGAGCGACAATGCGTCATTACGAAATCGTGACACTGGTTCATCCGGACCAGAGCGAACAGGTGCCTGCCATGATCGAGCGCTACACCAAGCTCGTCACCGAAGACGGCGGCACGGTTCACCGGGTCGAGGACTGGGGTCGGCGCCAGCTGGCGTATCCGATCAACAAGATCCACAAGGCCCATTATATCCTCATGAACATCGAGTGCACCCAGGAAGCCCTTGGGGAACTCCAGCACAACTTCCGGTTCAATGACGCGGTTATCCGCGACCTGATCGTGCGCAAGGACGAGGCAGTGACCGAGCCCTCGCCGATGAAGGCGGCCGAGAACCGTGAGGAGCGGGGCGAGGACAGGCCGCGCCGGCAGACAACCTCTGACGACGCCGGAGACGCGGACACCGAGAGTTCCGACTCCGACTCCGAGACCGAAGAAGCCGGCGAAAGCGCCGAGTAACACGCATCAGTGAACTGAGGATTTCGATTCATGGCTCGTTTTTTCAGACGTCGTAAGTTCTGCCGTTTCACCGCCGAAGGGGTCAAGGAGATCGATTACAAGGATCTCGATACCCTGCGCGGCTACATCACGGAAACCGGCAAGATTGTACCCAGCCGTATTACTGGCACACGCGCGCGCTATCAGCGTCAGCTGGCCTCCGCGGTCAAGCGTGCCCGTTACCTGGCTCTGCTGCCCTACGCCGACAGCCACGATCAGTAACGGCTTCTGAGCTCAGCGATGCAGCGCCTGGCCGAATTCATACTGCGGGGTCCCATGCAGGCAGCCCTGGTGGCTGTCGGTGCCATGGTTCTACCGTTCCTGTTCTGGCTGGGCGCGGCGGCCGTCGGGCTGGTCACGCTCAGGCTGGGGCTGCGCCAGGGGCTGATTGTCGGCCTCTGGGCGCTGCTGCCGGCAGCGGGCTGGCTCTGGGTAGGTATGGATCCGGCGCCGCTTGCGGTGCTGTTGATCACAATGGTGATCTGCACGGTGCTGCAGGTCACCGTTTCGTGGGAGAAAGCACTGATGGCCGGTGCGGCGGCCGCGATTGGTATCGCGCAGGCACTGCCGCTTATAGCACCGGCTTTCTTTGAGGAACTGATCACAACGGCCCATCAGGTCTACGGCGATATGAACGCCGGGATGATGGAGAACCTGCCCGAGGATGTGGATCCTGAGGCTGTGATCCGCACCATGATGATCGCGGTTCTGGGGCTCCTCAATTTTGCCCTGGCCATCGCGGCGTCACTGCTGGCCAGAGGCTGGCAGGCGAGGTTGTTCAACCCGGGTGGGTTGCAGCGCGAGTTCCATGAGTTCCGGCTCTCGGCGTTGACGGCGCTCGGGCTGCTGGTGCTGATGGCAGCAGGTGAGTTCCTGGGTATCAATGGGACATTGCTCCTGTTGGTTCTGGGGCTGCCACTGCTGATCGCGGGGCTGGCCCTGGTGCATGGCACCGTGGCTAAGCGCGGTCTCAGCACCGGCTGGCTGGTAGGCTTTTACATTGCCCTGATGGTACTGGTTCCATGGCTGTTCCTGGTGCTGGTCTTCGCGGCCGTCATCGACAGCTGGCTCGATATCAGACAGCGAATTTAGACAGAGGTTATTGGGATGAACGTTATACTGCTGGAGAAAATCCACAAGCTTGGTGATCTGGGTGACCAGGTCAAGGTCAAGCCGGGCTTCGGCCGCAACTATCTGGTTCCCTATGGCAAGGCGGTTCCCGCCACCAAGGCGAACATCGAGGCGTTTGAAGAGCGCCGCGCGGAGCTTGAAAAGGCTGCGGCTGAACGTCTGAAGGCGGCTCAGGCTCGTGGTGAGGCACTCGAGGGCGCTTCCATTACGATTGAAGCGAAAGCGGGTGAAGAAGGTAAGCTGTTCGGCTCCATCGGTGTCCGGGACATTGCCGACGCGGTTTCCGCCAACGGTACCGCGGTCGAGAAGAGCGAAGTCCTGCTGCCTGAAGGTCCGATCCGCCTGACCGGCGAGTACGAGATCACGTTGCAGCTGCATACCGATGTACAGGCAACGATCCAGCTGAACATCGTTAAGGGCTGAAACTGGCCCGGAGCAGGGGAGTGCCCCGCTGATGGCGCAGGAACCCGAAGCTGACGAGCGCGCCAGCCGCGTCAAAGTGCCCCCGCATTCGATCGAGGCAGAGCAGGCCGTGCTTGGCGGCCTGATGCTCGACAATGCGGGCTGGGAGCTTGTCGAAGGCCTGATCACCTCCGGGGACTTCTACCGCTCTGAACACCGACTGATCTTCCACGCCAGCGAGCGGCTGATTGCCAACGACAAGCCGCTCGACATGGTCACGGTCGGTGAATGGCTGGAGCAGGCCGGTGACCTGGATGCCTGTGGCGGGCTCGAGTACCTCGGCCAGCTGGTCGAGCAGACGCCTGGTGCTGCCAACCTCCGCAGTTATGCCGAGATCGTCAAGGAACGCTCTGTCCTTCGGCAGCTGATCGAGGTTTCCGGTCACATCGCCGATTCCGCGTTCAATCCCCAGGGGCGCAGCAGCGCCGAGATCCTTGATGCCGCCGAGAGCCGGGTGTTCCAGATCGCGGAGCACCAGGTCCAGCAGGGCGGCGGCCCCCGCGAGATCAATCCCATCCTCAAGGAAACCCTTGAGCGAATCGAGTCCCTGTTCGAATCCGAGGGCGGGCTGACCGGCCTGACCTCCGGCTTCAAGGATCTGGACGATATCACCTCCGGCTGGCAACCATCGGATCTGGTTATCGTTGCGGCACGGCCATCGATGGGTAAGACCGCGTTCGCCATGAATCTGGTCGAGAACATGCTGATGGCGAGCGACAAGGGCACGCTGGTGTTCAGCATGGAGATGCCCGCGGACGCCATAGTGATGCGGATGCTGTCGTCCATTGGTCGGATCGACCAGAGCCGGATCCGCAACGGTAATCTGGAGCAGGATGACTGGCCGCGACTGACCTCCGCCATCAGTCTACTGAAGGACAAGCCCCTCTACATTGATGACACGGCGGCGCTGAGTCCGACCGAGATGCGTTCCCGGGCGCGGCGTATCGCGCGGGAGCTGGACGCCCAGGGCAGTGGCCTGGGCATGGTGATGGTGGACTACCTGCAGCTGATGCGCGCGCCGGGCAACAATGAGGGGCGTACGGCGGAAATTTCCGAAATCTCACGGGCACTCAAGGGACTGGCCAAGGAGCTCAATTGCCCGGTGATCGCCCTGTCGCAGCTCAACCGCAGCCTTGAGCAACGCCCGAACAAGCGGCCCGTGAACTCGGATCTGCGCGAGTCCGGCGCCATCGAGCAGGACGCGGACGTCATCGCCTTCATCTATCGTGACGAAGTCTACAACGAAGACAGCACCGACAAGGGCACTGCCGAGATCATCATCGGCAAGCAGCGTAATGGTCCTGTCGGCACCATCCGACTGGCCTTCCTCGGCCAGTACACCAAGTTCGAGGACCTGGCTTACGGGGATTACGGAGGCGATTATTAATGCCTCGCCGCACCCGTGCCCGCATTGATCTGGACGCGCTCAGGCGGAATTTCCGCCTGGCTCGGAAGCGGGCCCCGCGCTCGGACTCGATGGCCGTGGTCAAGGCGGACGGTTACGGTCATGGCCTGGAAGCGGTAGCGCGAATCCTGGCCGGGGAAACGGACTGTCTCGCGGTAGCAACGATCGGGGAAGCCCAGCGCCTGCGTAACGCCGGTATCCGCGCTGACATCGTGCTGCTCGAGGGCGTTCACGAGGCGGCGGACTGGCCCATTGTGGAACAGCTGGCGCTGCAGCCGGTACTCCACAGCCGCCATCAGCTGGAAGGCTGCAATGCCCTCTCGCAGGATGTCCCGGTCTGGATCAAGTGCAATACCGGTATGAACCGCCTGGGGGTAGCCCCGGATGATGTGGGCGCCTTCCGTCAGTTTCTGGAGAAACATGGCGAGCTGCGAGTGTTTGGCCTGATGTCCCATTACGCGTGCGCCGATGACCTTTCGGATGACATGAGCCGCCGTCAGCACGAATGCCTGAGACAGATCCATTCCCAGCACCCCGATCTTTTTACCAGCCTCGCCAATTCGGCAGCGCACTTCCATGATCCGGCACCGGACTGTGACTGGACCCGCCCGGGGATCATGCTCTACGGCGGCACGCCCCTGATCGGCACCACGGGCCCGGCTCTGGGGCTCGAGCCGGTCATGACCCTGGAATCCCGCGTGATTGCGGTGCGTGAACTCGCGAGTGGGGAGTCGGTGGGCTACGGCGCAAGCTGGGTTGCCGAGGGCCCATGCCGCATGGGCATTGTTGAGATCGGCTACGGTGACGGTTACCCGAGGCACGCGCCCAGCGGTACACCGGTTGCTGTTGGTGGGCGTCGTTGCACGCTGATCGGGCGGGTATCCATGGACATGATCGCAGTAGACCTGGGGCCCTGCCCGGAAGCTGAACCAGGCGCCCCGGTGGAACTCTGGGGGCGCCAGGTGGGGATCGACGAGGTGGCCGGATTAGCGGGCACCATCAGTTACGAACTCCTCACCGGGGTCTCACCAAGAGTCCCCCGGGTCCACGAGGGCGGTGGCTGATCAGGCGTTGCTCTCGGGTTCGAACAGAACCTCCTCAAGGAAGACCAGGATACCCTCAATGTGATCATCGTCCGCCTTCTTGAGCACGTTGTGGATGACCATACGGGTGCCCTTGAGCATGCTGCTGATGCCCATCTTGGCCATTTTCTGGAGCATGGAGCCGGCGTTCATGCGCCGCAGTGGCTCCAGGAAGAAGAAATCCGTGCCCGTTTCCGTGAGCTCCATGATCAGGTTGTAGAGATCATCGCGACGTTCCTTGGTGACGCCATTGGTGCGAATGTCGTTGATGACCTGGTATGCCCGCTGGTACTGGGGTTCGGGAAGCGGGGCGACCAGGTGGTGTTGATCTTTTGGCATTGTAGGTTCTCCTTTGTGTACAACTGTTATCGATGGGCGCCATTACACGGGTTGCACGAACCTTGGGCATTGGCTGAAATGGCGGTTATGCTGTCCTATCGTGCAACCCGTCACAATCCGGACCTGCAAGTGATCCTGTTTTGAAAATTCTCGTGGTTTATGAACCGGGCGAGCTCGGTGAAGCGTTGCTGGCTCGGCTGAATGAAGCCGGGCTCAAGCCAACCCCGCTGCTACTCAGTCGTCCTTCCGATGTCGCACTCGACCAGCTGCAGGCCTGGGTGGAACCCTGTTTTGACCTGGTGATCAATACGATTACCAGCGTGGATCCGGAAACGGCGGAGCAGCGGCCTGAGGAGACACGTCACCGGCTGCATGACCTGCCCGTGACGCTGGCGGACCGAGCGGCCTTCCACGCCATTGCCATGATGCAGCTCTCCAGCAGCCAGGTCTTCGACGGTCGCAAGCAGCAGCCCTACATCGCAAGTAACCCGGGCAATCCGCTATCCCTGCTCGGGCGGTGCCAGTGGGACTGTGAGCAGGCGCTGCGCAGCCGCCTTCCGCGTCACCTGATTCTCCGCATCGGGTGGTCCCTTGAGCGTTTCCTGAAGCGTATCCGTCAGCATAACCCGGATGAGCCCCTGTATCTGAGCAGCCGTTACCAGGGGCAGCCTACGTCCTGGCCGGACTGCGCCCGAGTGATGACGGCAGTAGTCCAGCAACTGGACTGCGGGGCGGAAGCCTGGGGCACCTACCAGTATGCCGGGTCGGAGACGGTTTCCCTCTACAACCTGGGACTGGAATTGCTGGGCCAGCTTCCGGAAGACCAGCGGCCACACCTTGTGGACGAAGAATCGGCATGGATGCGGCTCGAACCCGCTAATGCCGTTCTCAACTGCAAGAAGATCCGTCACACCTTCGGTATCCAGCAACGTTCCTGGCAGCAGGCACTACCGTCATCGCAAACATGACGACGCTGTAACTGGCAGGTAAACTACCCACCTTTCAGCGCAGGCGCCGCCGCGCGCTTCCTTATCAGCGATTCAGGATAGAGTCATGTCTACGACACGCCGATTCATAGTGGTCACCATTGGACTGGTGATCGTCTTCGGAGGCATTTTTGGCTGGAAGGCGTTCGAGTTCCGGATGATGCAACAGCATCTCGGTCAGGAAGAGCCGCCAGCGGTTGTCGAAGCAACCCGGTCGGAGACCCGTGAATGGGTGCCCTCGCTTCATTCCGTCGGCAGCATCCGGGCAGTGAACGGTATTGAGGTGGCCAATGAGTTGCCCGGCGTGGTTGAGACCATCCATTTTGAATCCGGGGACATGGTGGAAAAGGGCGACGTCCTGGTGGAGCTGGATGTTGAATCCGACCGAGCCGCGCTGGAAACCCGGAAAGCCGAGGCGGAAAGCGCCCGCCAGTCCTTCGAGCGCATATCGGACCTGATTGAGCGCGATGCCGTGTCGCAGTCCGAGTTTGACGAGGCCAAGGCGGCCTACGATGCCGCCAGAGCCCGGGTGCGCGAGCAGGAAGCGCAGCTTCGAAAGAAGATCCTGCGCGCTCCCTTCGACGGCCAGACCGGGCTGCGGCTGGTGGATCAGGGGGAATACATGCCGACCGGCACCCCGGCGGTCGAGATCAATATGGTGGACCCCATCTACGCGGAATACACCATTGCGGAAAAGCACCTCAGTAGCGTTGAAGTGGGGGATCAGGTGACAGTCTCGGTGGCCGCTTACCCGGAGCGTGTGTTCGAGGGGGAGATCAGTGCCATCAACAGTTCCGTCAGTACCGAGAACCGTACGGTCCGTGTCCGCGCGACCCTCGCGAACGAGGACGGCGTGCTGCAGCCGGGGATGTTCGCCGATGTGCGCACGCTGGAACCTGAGCCCCGGGAGGCGGTGGTCGTCCCGCGCACGGCGGTGTCCTTCAACACTTACGGAGACTTCGTGTATGTGCTCAATGAGAACGATGAGGGTGAGCTGGTAACCGAGCGTCGCAGCATCGAGACCGGAGCCGAGCGCGATGGCGTTGTCGAGGTGGAATCCGGGCTTGAATCTGGTGAACGGGTTGTCGCGACGGGCCTGCTGCGCCTGCGGGCGGAGCAGCGCGTACAGGTGGCGGACGAGGATGATGAGCCGGGCGCTACCGTTGAGGACGACGGCAGTGGCGCAGAGCAGGGAGACGGCTGATGCGATTCACCGATATTTTTGTCCACCGGCCGGTACTGGCCACGGTGGTCAGCCTGCTGATCCTGCTGCTGGGTGTGCGCTCAGCCATGGAAATGGAGATCCGGCAGTATCCGGAGCTTGAAAGCACCACCGTCACCGTGACCACCGCCTATCCCGGTGCCAGCTCCCAACTGGTCCAGGGATTTGTTACCACGCCTCTGCAGCAGGCGATTGCCGAGGCGGATGGTATTGACTACCTGACGGCGACCAGCCGCCAGGGCAGCTCCATCATCGAAGCCAAGATGGACCTCAACTACGACGCCAATGACGCGCTCTCCGAGATCCAGGCCAAGGTCGCCAGCCAGCGCAACGAGCTGCCGGATGCCTCACGGGATCCCGTGATCGAGTCCGAGACCGGGGACTCCACGGCACTGATGTACATCGCCTTCCACAGCGAGTCGCTGCCGGTGTCGCAGATCACCGACTACCTGACGCGGGTGGTGCAGCCCCAGCTCCAGGCTCTCAGCGGTGTGGGCAAGGCTGACCTCCTGGGGCGAACCTATGCCATGCGCGTGTGGCTGGACCCGAAACGGCTCGCCAGCCTCGACATCACGCCCCGCGAGGTCGCCGATGTGCTGCGCGCGAATAACTATCAGGCGGCCGTGGGGTCGATTGAGAGTGATCTGATCCGAGTGGACCTGGATGCGGAAACGGACATCGCCGATCCGGAGCAGTTCCGTAATCTGGTCGTCCGGGAAGTGGACGGCAGCCTCATCCGGCTCGAGGATATTGCGGATGTGGAGCTGGGGGCCGAGAACAATGACCAGATCTCCTATTACGCGGGCAGTCCGGCCACCTATCTGGCCATTGAGTTGGCACCCGGGGCCAACCCGCTGGATGTCGCCGAAAGGGTGCGCAACGAGCTCCCCGGTATCGAATCCCAGCTGCCCTCGGGGCTGAACGTTGACCTGCCCTATGACGCCTCGGAATTCATCGAGGATTCCATCAATGAAGTGATCTACACGCTGGTCGAGGCGCTGATCATCGTTCTGGTGGTGATTTTCCTGAGTCTCGGCAGCATCCGTGCGGCTGTGGTGCCCTCCGTGGCCGTGCCCCTCTCCATGATCGGTGGTGCCTTCCTGATGCTGTTCATGGGCTTTTCCGTGAACCTGCTGACGCTGCTGGCCATGGTGCTGGCCATCGGCCTGGTGGTGGATGACGCCATCATCATGGTGGAGAACGTGCACCGGCACGTGGAACGCGGCGAAAAACGGTTTGATGCCGCCATTAACGGCGCACGGGAAATGGCGGTGCCCATCATCGCCATGACCACCACCCTGGTTGCGGTGTTTGCCCCCATCGGCTTCATGGGTGGTCTGGTGGGTGCGTTGTTCACGGAATTCGCCTTCACTCTGGCGGCAACCGTGGTCATCTCCGGCATCGTGGCCCTGACGCTGTCACCGGTGCTTTCCGCCAACGTGCTCAAGCCCGCCGGGGAATCCGGGCGGTTTGAGCGCATGGCTGAATCCTTCTTCGAGAGGCTCTCCAACACCTACCGGCGGGCACTGACCAGTGTCGTCAGCAGTCTACCGGTGATTGCCTATTTCGGTGTGGCCATACTGGTCGCGATCTACTTCATGGTGACCTTCAGCCAGACCGAGCTGGCACCGGATGAAGATCAGGGGATTGTCTTCTATCAGGGCACCGGCCCGCAGACGGCGAACCTGGACTATCTGGAGCGCTACGGCGCCGAGATGCAGGAACGGTTCGAGAAGCTGCCGGGCTATGAGGAATCCTTCATGCTCATGGGGGTTACGGCGCCCAACGAAGTATTCGGTGGCTTCAAGCTCAAGCCCAGCAGTGAGCGTGACATTTCGCAGTTCGACGTCCAGCCCATGCTCCAGGAGGAGATGGACCGGGTGACCGGGTTACGCGTGGCCACTTTCCCACGGCCGCCACTGCCGGCGTCCGGCGGCGGTCTGCCGTTCCAGTTCGTGCTGACCACTGGCAACGACTTCGAACAGCTCAACGAGGTGGCCGATGAGATGCTGCAGAAGGCCAATGAAAGTGGCAATTTCATCTTCCTGGAAAAGAGCATCGACTATGACCGCCCGGTGACCGGCATCAGCGTTGATCGCGAACGTGTCGCGGACCTGGGGCTGTCCATGGCGGACGTCGGGGAGACGCTGTCCACCATGCTGGGCGAGGGCTTCGTGAACCGGTTCAACATGGAGGGGCGGGCCTATGATGTCATTCCCCAGGTGTCCCGGCCCTCTCGTAGCGACCAGGAGAAGCTGAGGGATTACTACGTCCGGGCATCCTCCGGCCAGCTGGTCTCCCTGGATCAGGTGATCGACTTTGAGCAGCGGGTGGAGCCCTCCAGCCGGACCCAGTTCAATCAGCTCAATTCCATTACGCTCCAGGGGGTGCCCATGCCGGGGGTCGCCATGGGGGATGCCATGGAATACATGGAAGGACTGGCCGGTTCGAGCCTGCCCCAGGGCTTTGGCACGGACTACAAGGGTCAGTCCCGCCAGCTTGCACAGCAGGGCAGTGCGCTCATGGTGACTTTCTTCCTGTCGCTGCTGGTGATCTACCTGGTGCTGGCGGCGCAGTTCGAGAGCTGGCGGGATCCCTTCATTATTCTGGTTTCGGTGCCATTGTCCGTGGCCGGCGCCATGATCTTCATCGTTCTGGGCGCGGCCTCCATGAACATCTACACCCAGGTGGGTCTGATCACGCTGATCGGGGTTGTGGCCAAGAACGGCATCCTGATCGTCGAGTTCGCGAACCTGCTTCAGAAGGACCGGGGCATGGGGGTCCGTGAGGCGGCCATCGAGGCTTCCGCAATCCGCCTTCGGCCGATCATCATGACGTCCCTGGCGCTGATCGTGGCCATGGTGCCGCTGTTGCTGGCGTCGGGGCCGGGCGCCGTGAGCCGTTTCGCCATCGGCCTGACAGTGGCCACCGGGCTGGGCTTCGGCACCTTCTTCACGCTCTTTGTTCTGCCCGGGTTCTACATCATGCTGGCCCGGGACCATAATGCTCCGACCCGCGCCGAGGCGGCGACCTGACAACAACAAGCAACAAATGGAGGACCGGTTATGACACCGGAGGAATACACCGAGCAGGATGCCACCGGGCTGGCGCGCCTGATCCGTGAGGGTCAGGTGCAGTCGGGCGACGTGGTGGACGCGGCCATCAACCGGGCGGAACAGCTCAACCCGGCGCTCAACGCCATCTGCCAGCCGCGCTATGAAAAGGTGCGGAATGAGCAGGCGCAAACCGGGGGCGCCTTTGCCGGGGTTCCCTTCCTGGCCAAGGACCTGGCCCAGGAAATGGCGGGCATGCCCAGTACCATGGGCAGCAGGGCACTTCTGGGTTACACCCCGGAGCAGGATTCCGAATACATCCGGCGGGGCCGCGAAGCCGGCCTGCTCATGATGGGGCGCACGGCCACCCCGGAGCTCGGCCTCAAGGCCATCACCGAGTCCCGCCTCTGGGGTCCGACCCGCAACCCCTGGGATACGGAGCGCACACCCGGCGGCTCCAGTGGCGGTTCCGGCGCAGCCGTGGCCGCCGGTATCGTGCCCATGGCCGGTGCCAACGATGGGGGCGGATCGATCCGTATTCCTGCGGCCTACAACGGACTTTTCGGCCTCAAGCCCTCGCGTGGGCGCGTATCACCCGGCCCCTACCTGGGCGAGGCCTGGACAGGGGCGAGTGTGGATCACGTGGTCAGCCGCAGCGTGCGCGACAGTGCGGCCATGCTGGACGCGATTGCGGGTAATCCCAAGGGCGACCCCTTCACCATACCGGCTCCCGAGCAGCCCTGGGCGGACGCCATCCAGTCGTCCCCCCGCCCCCTGCGCATCGGTTTCTTTACGGAATCCCCCTATGACTCCGAGGTGGATACCGAGTGCGTGGAAGCGGTGACAACAACCGTCCGTCAGCTCGAGGCCCTTGGGCATCATGTGGAGCCGGCCATGCCTGCGTTTGATGGCATGGCAATGGCCCGAGCCTACCTGACGCTTTATTTCGGAGAGGTCTCGACCATCATGGAAGAGGCCAGGGCGCAGACCGGGGCCAGCGACAGCGATTTCGAGATCGAGACCCGTCTGCTTGGGGCGCTTGGCCGTAGCATGAGGGCCGTGGACTATGTCCGCACCCGTCGCGGCTGGAATGATTTCGCCCGTGCCCTGGGTCGGTTCTTCGGCGATTACGACCTGTACCTTTCGCCCACCACAGGGCAGCCACCGGCACGGATCGGGGAACTGGAAACGCCGGCGCACCTTAAGTTCGCGGCGCGGATGCTGGTGGGGCTGCGCGCGGGCAGCCTGGCGCTGAAGAGTGGTGTGGTCGAGGAGTTGGCACAGGAGAGCCTGGCGCGGACGCCCTTCACCCAGCTTGCCAACCTCACCGGCACGCCGGCGATGTCGGTGCCGTTGCACTGGTCGAAAGAGGGGCTGCCAATAGGTGTCCAGTTCGGCGCGCCCCACGGGGATGAAAGCACGCTTTTCCAGCTGGCGGCCCAGCTGGAAGCGGCCCATCCCTGGTGGCCGCGCTACCAGTCCCTGTGGCAGCGCCAGTAGCGGATCAGGCCTTGCTGTAGGGGCGTTGATCCCGGAAGAGCTGGTCCAGCTCACCCTCGTAGTAGGCCTCAACGCGGGGGTTCATCACCTTCTTCCACAGCGGCGGTACCAGGGCCAGGACGAACATGGCCGCGTAGCCGCCGGGCAGTTGTGGGCTCTCGTCATAGTGGCGCAGTACCTGGTAGCGCCGGCGCGGGAACGCGTGATGGTCGGAGTGGCGCTGCAGGTGGAAGAGGAAGAGGTTGGTCAGCAGGTAGTTGCTGTTCCAGCTGTGGGCCGGGGTTACACGTTCAAATCGACCGTTTTCCTGGACCCGGCGATGCAACCCGTAGTGCTCGATGTAGTTGATCACTTCCAGGGTTGCCGATGCGAAAAAGCTCTGTGCCAGGAAGAACACCAGCCCCGCCCAGCCCAGGGCAACCGTGAAGGCGACTGCGAACAGTGCCGAGATCGTGTACCACCAGATCAGCTCATTGGCCGGCCCCCAGGGATTCTTGCCCTTGCGGCGCAGTTTCTTGGCCTCCAGCCTCCAGGCGTTGACGAAGTTGCGCGGGAAGGCCTGCATCAGGAAGGCGTAGACGCCCTGATTGTAGCGTGAGGAACTGGCGTCGTCCGGGGTGGACACGTGCACATGGTGGCCCATGATGTGCTCCACCTTGAACCCGGCGTAGGTCACGCTGGCCAGGGCGAGCCCCCCGGTCCAGGTTTCCAGCTTCGTATCCTTGTGGATCAGCTCATGGCCGATGTTGATGGCCATGATGCCACCCACGACACCGATCGAAACGAGCCACCCGATCTGCGCGGCCAGCCCCATCTCAACCGTTGCGAAGGCCCAGCCGGCATAGACCACAACAGCCAGGTGGATGGGCACGCACACCAGGGTCAGGGCTCGGTAGTACCAGTCCTTTGTCATATCCGGAACCTCAGCTTCCTCATCCGGGTTCGCCGGATCCTTGCCGATGATGTAATCGAGTATGGGAATGAGCCCAAAGATGAAGAGGGTGGGAAACCAGGCCCAGAACAGGACGTTTCCACCCAGTGTCAGGCGCCAGGTCACCCAGGCTCCGATCGCCGGGACGACCAGTACCAGCAGGTAGGCGTAGCGCTTGATGCGCAGCATTACTTCCGGGGGAACTCGGGATAGCATCAGGGCATCCTCCTCTCATTGTTATCACGGTTGCGACATTATGATTTCAAGATATTCTTGAATTCATCAATTGTCAAACAAACCATGTGTAAAAAGTTTGAAGTTTCCTGTAGAATGCAGCTTAAAGACGGTTCAGGAGCAACACACGACGATGGGCTTACCTCAGCAGCTCAGCCTCAGTGAGCGTATCGCGAGCCACCTGGCACGCCAGATCATCCGTGGCCAGCGCGAGCCGCTGGAGCGGTTGCCGGAAACAGAGCTGGCGCGGGAACTGGAAGTCAGCACCAACTCCCTGCGCGAGGCGTTCCGCCTCCTTCAGGGCTGGCACCTGGTGGAAATCCAGCCGCGCCGGGGAGCGCGCGTGTGTGATGTGGGTGAGGCCGATGTGCGTGATCTGTATGACTTCCTGTTCCTGCTTCTGGGTCGTCTGGCCAGTGATGTGGCCCACAACTGGACCCCGGGCGACCTGGAACCCTTCCTGGCGATCAGTCGCGAATTCGAGGGCCAGGCCGAGCATCAGGACCGTGAGCGGGTCCACGAGCTAGCCTTCGAGCTGGCCAGGGAAGGGCTGCGGCTGACCACCAACCGTTACCTGACGGACGCCATTGAGGACCTCCTGCCATTACTCCAGCGCTACTCCTTCATCGCCCTGCAGGAGGAGACAACGGAGCTGGCCGAATCCGTGGACTGTATGCGGGAGACCATCGAGGCGGTGCTGGCCCGGGATGCCGGGCGTGCGGCGCGGGGGCTGAGAACCTATGGCCAGAATCAGTGCCAGGTGGTGCTGCGGGCGCTTGAGAAACGATTGGTGGCGTGATGCCTGTTGAAGAGAAAAGCCGGGTTATCTGAGTTGGGGGGGAGCGATGCCGGATTCATGGGCCCGTATCGCTTACGGGCCCATGATGGAATTCCGGATCAGGTTTCGTCGGGCAGGTAGGCGCCATCCTTGTCGTGCACTTCACGGCCGGTCACCGGCGGGTTGAAGGTGCAGATCAGTCGCATGTCCTCGGTCCCGCCGCGCAGGATATGACGGTCATTGTTGTTCAGGGCGTACATGACGCCATCATGGATCTGGTGGGTCTCACCGGTTGCCAGGTCTTCAATGCTTCCGTTGCCCGCCACGCAGTAGACCGCCTCCAGGTGATACTTGTACCACAGGTGGAGTTCCGCTCCCGCCGGGATGATGGTCTCATGGAAGGAGAAGCCCATGCCGTCCTTCTTGAGCAGCATGCGGCGGCTGGTCCAGCCGGGTCCTTCCACTTCGCGCTCGGTTCCGATGATGTCCTTCATGTCACGTACAATCATGTCCTGCTCCACCTTGTTGAGTCAGTGTTCTTTCGGGTCACCTTGTGCGGCCCGTGACTGTCGAGTTTAGCCTCTGGACCGGGGGGAACAATAGCGTAAAAACACTTAGTGGGCGTTCCATGTCCGGTCGCAGGTGTTTGAAATGCTGTTATACCCTCTCATCGGGTACGGGCATTTGATGTAGAATGCCTTTCTCTCTCGCCAGTAATCATGCATCAATCCAGAAGGCAGATCTGCCATGACGGAGTCCGAGAAACGTCGGCGCCGGCGGCTCGATTTTCTCGTTGCGCGGTTGACCGGGTTGACGCGGAAAGAGGTCAAACAGCTGATCAAGGCTGGCCGTATCGCGATTGAAGGCCACGAGGACAGCAACCTGCGCGCCCAGACCCGGGTCGGCATCGAGGAGGCCATCCTGCTGGATGGCGAACAGCTGGAGCGTGAATCCGGCGAACGTTACCTGATGCTGAACAAGCCCACCGGTGTGGTGAGTGCCACCAGGGATGACTACGACCCCACGGTCCTGGACCTGCTCGAACCGGAAATGCGGCGTGGCCTGCACCCGGTCGGGCGGCTGGACAAGGACACCACCGGCCTGCTGCTGCTCACGACGGACGGTGAGTGGAGCCATCGCATCACGTCACCCCGCCACGGCTTTCCCAAGACCTACCGGGTCTGGGTGGCCGAGCCCATTGACGATGCAACCCTGGCCAGTCTGGAAGAGGGCATCATGCTGCGGGGCGAGGACACGGCCGCCGTGGCCCATGACATTGAGCGTCTCGGCCCGGCGGAGGTGCGACTGACCCTTACCCAGGGGCGCTATCACCAGATCAAGCGCATGATGGGTGCGGTAGGCAATCGAGTGACCCGGTTGCACCGGGAGCGGGTCGGCCCGATTGATCTGGATCCGAATCTGGATCCGGGGAGCTACCGGGAGCTGACCGAGGCGGAAGTCAATGCCTTCCTGCCGATGGGGGGTCCGCCACAATAATCGTGTCCCGGCCGCTGTTCTTGGCCTCGTAGACGGCGTTGTCGGCCCGGTGCAGCCAGCTCTCCCAGTCGTCATCGGGGTCCGCCAGGGCGGCGCCGATGGAGCAGGTGACCGGGTGGTCCCGGGCTGAAAGCAGGTCGCGAATGGTCTGCTGGATGTGGCGCGCCGCCAGGATCATGCTTTCCGCCCGCACATTGTTGAGCAGCAGCACGAATTCTTCCCCTCCGAAACGGAAAAGGCGGTCCTCGTGCCGTGAGTGGGTACGGACCAGCTCCGCGAACTCCTTGAGGACGTCATCCCCTTCGCCGTGGCCGTAACGATCATTGATCTCCTTGAAATGGTCCAGGTCCAGCATCAGCAGCCCAGCGCCTATCCCCTCGCGCTGTACCCGGGCAATGGCGATGAACAGTTCTTCCTCCAGCGCCCGCCGGTTGCCGGTACCGGTCAGAGGATCCCTGATCGCCTGCTCTTCGAGTTGCCGGGCCTGGGCGCGCGAGCGCCTGGCGAAGGAGTACGCAAAGATCGACACCACGAACACGGTTGTGGCGTAGGAAATCAGGGCCAGTGACCCAAGGCCGTGTTGCGCCCCAAGTACGACGCTGACACTCAGCATCAACAGGATCTTGGGAATGGCAATGGCCGGCGGGGAGAGGAAAAAGGTGGCGAGGGTATCCACATAGGCCCAGAACAGGCCAACGAGCCCAACCAGGTAAACCACGGTGAGCACGCCGGCGCCCGTGCAGATAACGAGAACGATGCCGGCTATGACGGTCTTGCCCGTAACCCAGCCAAAGGCGGCGATGCCGAGAAGTACCGCCACCAGCAGGGAGTCGACCAGCGTCATCAGCCAGTCGCCATCCAGGAAACGGAAAACGGCGAAGCCTCCGATGGCGATGGCCGCGGGCAGGCAGAACATCATGATCAGCGAAAGGCGGAAATCCGCCGCCAGGCGGTGACGGATGTTGATGTACCGATTTCCAAGTTTTTTCAGGATCATGGAATCACAATAGTCGGGACTCCGGTAGAATGCACCTGCTTATGAACCTCTGTGAAATGGTTTGACCATGCGAACGGAAACAGGCGCGCTTCTGCTGTCCGCCGGGATGTCGCTCTTTCTGGGCACGGCCGGTCTCATCCTGTCAGTGGTGACGGGGTCCCAGGTCATCCTGCTCGACGGGCTGTTCAATCTCATCTACAGCGTCATGGCGTTTGTCAGCGTGCACGTGGCGCGCCTTCTGGCCATGCCCGACAACGAGAAGTATCCGTTCGGACACGCCTATTTCGAATCCCTCGTCAATGCTGCCAAGGGGCTGCTGATCCTGGGGATCTCACTGCTGGCCCTGGGCGACTCCGTACTGGTGCTCATGGCGGGAGGGCGCGAGATCGTGGCTGGACTGGCCATCGTATACTCTGTTATCGCAACCAGTTGCAGCCTCATCTGCTTCACGCTGCTCAAACGCGCCCGCCGTCATTCCACCAGCCCGCTGGTGGAAGCGGATTTTGCGAACTGGTGGATCAATACCGTGATCTCGGCCTCGGTGCTGCTGGCGTTCTGCCTGATCCCGCTGGCGCAGAGCCTTGGGGTGCCGGAAATAGCGCCCTACGTGGATCCGGTGATGGTGGCCACCGTGGTCGTCCTGTTCTGCCTGAGCACGCCGTTCCGCATGGCCTCGGACGCGATCAAGGAGCTGCTGAACCGGGCGCCACCAAAACACGTACGTAAGCCCGTGCACGATGCCGTGGCGGCGGTGCTGGATGACTGGTCCGCGCGGGACTTTTCGCTCCGTATGGTGAGGCCCGGGCGGACACTCTACCTGCTGGTGCACGTGGTGTTACCGGAGGGCAGCCATGCCGCAACGCTCAGCGAGCAGGACCGTATCCGGACCCAGCTGGACGAACGCCTGCGCCGTATCGCTCAGCCTCTGGTGCTTGATGTGGTATTCACCGGCGAGGCTCGATGGGCCGCGCCCGGCAACGGCCAGGGGGCGGTCTGAACGGTCCGTATCGGGCCGGATATGATACCCTTGGCCGGCTATCAGCAACCGAGGTGACCTGTGACCCCCATCCTCTCCATAGAGAATCTCGACAAGACCTATAAAGACGGCTTCCAGGCTCTCAACAACATCAACCTGGATATCCAGAGAGGCGAGATTTTCGCACTGTTGGGTCCCAATGGCGCGGGTAAGACCACGCTGATCAGCATCATCTGCGGCATCGTCAACGCCACCGGCGGCCGCGTGACCGTGGACGGTTTCGATATCCAGCGGGACTATCGCGAGACCCGCTCCCGCATTGGCCTGGTCCCCCAGGAGCTGACCCGGGATGCCTTCGAGACGGTCTGGGCCAAGGTCAGCTTCAGTCGCATGCTGTTCGGTAAGCCCCGTGATGACGCCTACCTGGAGCGAGTGCTCAGGGACCTGTCCCTTTGGGAGAAGCGCAATAGCGAGCTGCGCATGCTCTCCGGCGGCATGAAGCGGCGTCTGTTGATTGCAAAGGCCCTAGCCCATGAACCCTCGGTGCTGTTCCTGGATGAGCCCACTGCTGGTGTGGACGTTGAACTGCGCCAGGGCATGTGGGAAACCGTGGATTACCTGCGCCGGACCGGGGTGACCGTCATCCTCACGACCCATTACATCGAGGAAGCGGAAGAGATGGCGGACCGCATCGGCGTTATCAACCAGGGCGAGATCGTGCTGGTCGAGGATAAGAAGCAGCTGATGCGCAAGCTGGGCAGCAAGCAACTGGTGCTGCAGCTGCGTGAGCCGCTGGAGGCCGTTCCGGCGGCGCTGGCGGATTACGATCTCCGGCTCTCCGAGGATGGCAGCGCACTGACCTATACCTATGAGAGCCAGTCCGCGCGCACCGGTATCGATGATCTGCTCCAGGCGCTGGGCGAGGCGGGCATCCGGTTTACGGATCTGCACACCAGCCAGAGCTCGCTGGAGGACATTTTCCTGGATCTGGTGAACGGCTCATGAACCTGCGCGGCATGTACGCGATCTACCATTTCGAGCTGGCCCGGGCCCTGCGCACCTGGCTGCAGTCGATCATTTCCCCGATCGTCACCACCTCGCTCTATTTCGTGGTTTTCGGGGCCGCCATCGGCTCCCGGGTGGAGCAAGTGGAAGGTGTGCCCTACGGCGCCTTCATCGTGCCCGGGCTGATCATGCTCATGCTGCTGACCCAGAGTGTGACCAACGCCTCTTTCGGCATCTTCTTCCCGCGTTTTACGGGTACCATCTACGAGGTGCTGTCCGCGCCGGTTTCCTACCTGGAAGTCGTGGTGGGGTATGTGGGCGCGGCCGCCACCAAATCGCTGGTGCTGGGGCTGATCATCCTGTTCACTGCCCAGCTGTTCGTGGACGTGCCCATTGAGCACCCCTTCCTCATGTTCGCGTTCCTGGTACTGACCTCCTTCACATTCAGCCTGTTCGGTTTCATCATCGGGATCTGGGCGGAGGATTTCGAGCAGCTCCAGGTGGTGCCCCTGCTGCTGGTGATTCCGCTGACCTTCCTGGGTGGCACCTTCTACTCCCTCGATGTGCTTCCGGAGTTCTGGCAGACGGTCTCGCTGTTCAACCCGGTGGTCTACCTGGTCAGCGGATTCCGCTGGAGCTTTTACGAGGTTTCGGATGTGCCGTTGCTGGTGAGCCTGGGGATGACCTTTTTCTTCATGCTCCTCTGCCTGACCCTGGTGTGGTGGATCTTCCGGACCGGCTACCGCCTCAAATCATGACGGCATGGCTGGCGCAGCGCGCCATGCCGGCATTGCGGTCAATGGCAGGGGCTGCAGGCGCGCCATAATCGGATTGTCAGCCACAATCCGAGGAGGTCCCCATGGCGCGCGATGCAATGGGCTATGCCCTGAGTGCGCTCAATCACCTGGCCGGCTCCAGGCTGCTTGACCGTGTTGGAATGAGGCGTACCGCCGAGAACCTCAGCTACTACCTGACCCGCTCCGGGTTCAGTGCCATCAGCACCAGCGCCCGGGGTTTCCGGAACCTGAATCCGCTTAAACGCCCCCAGCGCCTGCAGGCTCCCGGTGAAACGCGCGACCTGTTCGACCTGAACATCACCGATGAACAGCGCATGATCCGTGAGAGTGTCCAGGACTTTGCGCGCGAGGTGCTGCGGGAGACAGCAGAAAGCGCGGATGCCGAACGCGCTACGGCCTCCGGCACCCTTGAGCAGGCCTCGGAGCTCGGGCTGACCCTGTTCTCCGTGCCCGAGGCTCTGGGCGGCGCGGCAACGGAGCGGTCACCGGTGACGTCCATGCTGGTGGCGGAAGACCTGGCACACGGCGACATGGGGCAGGCCATCGCCATCCTCGCGCCCATGTCCGTGGCCAACGCCCTGACCCAGTGGGGCGATGCCTACCAGCAGGGAACCTACCTGGCGGAATTCGCCGGCGAGAACCCGCCGGTTGCCTCCATCGCCGTGACCGAACCGGCACCGCTCTTTGATCCCCTGCAACCCGCATGTAAGGCGACGCGCCGTGGCGATGACTACCTGCTCAGCGGCACCAAGAGCCTGGTGCCGCTAGTGGCGGAAGCCGAGCTGTTCCTGGTGGCTGCCATGACGGAGGATGGCCCAGGGGTTTTCATCGTGGAGGGCGGCAGCGAGGGGCTCCGCGTTGAGAGCGACCAGGCCATGGGCATTCGTGCCAGCGGCCAGGGCAGGTTGCTTCTTGAGGGCGTCAGGGTGCCCGCGGACAACCGTCTGGGTGCCGGGGACTTCGACTATCGCGCCTTCGTCGACCTGGGTACGCTCGCCTGGTGCAGCCTCGCCATTGGCACCAGCCAGGCGGTTCTGGACTACGTCATTCCCTACGCCAACGAGCGCACTGCCTTTGGCGAGCCCATCAGCCACCGCCAGGGCGTTGCCTTCCTGATCTCGGACATGGCCATCGAGCTGGATGCCATGCGCATGCTCACCTGGCGTGCGGTATGCCGTGCCGAGCAGGGCCTGTCGTTCCGGCGCGAGGCGCATCTGGCCCGGACCCTGGTCAAGGACAAGGCCATGGGGATCGGCACCAATGGCGTGCAGGTTCTGGGTGGTCACGGCTATACCCACGAGTACCCGGTTGAGCGCTGGTACCGGGACCTGCGGGCCACCGGCATCGCTTTTGGCGGCCTGCACCTGTAAGGAGGGGCTATGAACCTGGAGATTCCGAAGAAGTTCCGTTCACTGATCAACAACGCCCACCAGGTCGCGGTGGGCACCTTCCGGCCCATCTCGCGCCATTACGACCAGCACGAGCATGAGCGCCCGAAAGAGCTGGATATGCTGGCCTCCATCCTGGATGGTTTCAACGAGGGGGATCCCTCGAATTCCGCCGGGGCCGCAACGACCGGGTCCAATGGTGGCGCGGGTTCGGAGGGTGTGCGCAACGGCTCCAACATGGGCGTCTGCCTGGGGGCGATGGAGCTGTGCTACGGCGATGTGGCCCTGATGCTCTCGCTGCCCCGACAGGGGCTGGGCAACGCGGCCATATCCGCCGTTGCGACGGAAGAGCAGAAGGAGCGCCTTGAGGGCAAGTGGGCTGCCATGGCCATCACTGAGCCCGGCTGTGGCTCGGACTCCGGGGCCATCCGCACCACGGCCCGGCGCGAGGGTGACGAGTACGTCCTCAACGGTGAGAAGATCTACGTCACTGCCGGCGAACGGGCCGACTGCGTGGTGGTCTGGGCAACGCTGGACCCGTCCATGGGCAAGGCCGCCATCAAGTCGTTCGTGGTGGAGTGGGGCACGCCCGGCATGGAGCTCGCGCGGCTGGAGAAAAAGTTGGGCATCCGGGCCTCGGATACCGCCGCCATCCACTTCCAGGATTGCCGCGTACCGGCGGAAAACCTGCTCGGCAGTCCGGAGATCGACACCGCCAAGGGGTTTGCCGGTGCCATGCAGACCTTCGACAACACACGCCCGTTGGTGGCGGCTATGGCCGTGGGCTGTGCCCGTGCGTCACTGGAACGGCTCAAGGAACTGGTCGCTGATCAGGTGAACCTGGACTACGACCGGCCGGTGGACAACGCCTCGGCCATTGAAGCCGAGATCTATCGCATGGAAGCGGAATGGGAATCCGCCTACTGGCTGACCGTGCGCGCCGCCTGGATGGCGGACAACCACCAGCCCAATTCGGTCCAGGCCTCCATGTGCAAGGCCAAGGCTGGACGCGTGGGCAACAGCATCACGCTGCGCTGCGCGGAGCTCGCGGGGACCCTGGGCTACAGCGAGGAGGAACTGCTGGAGAAGTGGGCCCGGGATTCCAAGATCCTGGACATCTTCGAGGGCACCCAGCAGATCCAGAACCTGATCATTGCCCGGAGGCTGCTGGGGCTCAGCTCGAGTGAGTTGCGGTAATCAGAAGTTGTAGTTCGCCTG
>JBNJEG010000013.1:0-29341 GCA_051745655.1 Pseudomonadota bacterium | reverse complement strand
ACTGGTCTCTGAACCGGCCGGAGAACTTTCCGGACCTCCGGTCCAACTGAGATCGTCCTCCTGCGCGATCCAGGCTGTAACAGTTATAGCCTTGCAGTGTCGGAAGCACGAGTAACAACCAAAATCAGATCCGGAGGATTCATGGCTCATAGTACCGATCAACGTCTGCCCATCGCACTGCTGGCACTGCGGTTGGGTCTCGACGCAGCAAGAGACACCGGCCGGTGAGAGAGCGCACCGGCTGAACAGGCCTGACGTGGGATCAGTCGCACTTGTGCGCTCAAGGAGCTACCCTTACGTGCAAACAACAACCATCAGCGTAGGGGGTTGATGTGCCAGCACAAGGCGTGCTCCGCATTCTGCTTATTGTCATTGTCTGCAATACGGTACTGATCCACCAGGCATCGGCCAGTGACACGCAACAGCAGGTCCTCAAGGGGGCCTACATCGAGTTCCCACCCCTGAGCTACACCGACGACCAGGGTGAGCCCGCAGGCTCCTATCTCGAGTATGCCGAAGCGCTGGCCGACAGGGCAGGCTACGACATCGACTGGCGCAGCCTGCCCCTTGACCGGATCTACCTGTACCTGCGCGAAGGCCGGCTGGACGTCTGGATGGGTTCGGAGGGCGTGCCGGCGCTCGCGGAATCGACGCTCGAACCCAACTTCACCTTCCCGCCCATCCGGCTGCACGCCTATCACCTGGAGGAGACAGAGCCGGTCTCCGGGATGGAGGAGCTGCGTGGCGAGGACCTGATCCTGATTCGCGGGTATACCTATCTCGGCCGGCTGGCCCCGGTCAAAAAAGCAGAGGGGACACAGGTCGGCCAGGCGTCAACCCACGTTGCCGCACTCCGCATGCTGGAAGCGGGCCGTGGCGATTACCTGCTGGATTTCCAGGCCCCGGTGGAAGAGGCGCTGGAGAAACAGCCCATCCCGGATATCACCCACAGCCCCATCACCTCCTGGAACACCACCCTCGTTTTTTCCGCGCAAGCGGAGGGTGTGAAGGAGCTGATCCGTGATTTCGAGAAAGCCCACTCGTCCCTGGAGCACCCACTCAGGCGTTGAGGATTGATTCAAAGACCCGCTCATGCAGCATGCGGTCTTCCTCACTGAACAGGACCCACCGCAGACGCTGGACCGACTTCAGGTCGCCGGTCCGGGCCAGCACGGTGCGGGACGCCACCTCAGCCGCCTGCTCCATCGGAAAACCAAAAGCCCCCGTGGAGATGGCGGTAAAGGCCACGGATTCCAGGCCTGCGCCCTCCGCCAGTTCCAGTGCCCGCTGATAGCAGCTGGCAAGCAGGGTGGCCGCGGGTTCATCCACCCCGTAGACCGGGCCCAGGCAGTGGATGATGTGGCTGTTGGGAAGGTTCAGGGCAGAGGTCATGACCGCCTCGCCCGGATTGATCGGGGCCAGCGGGCGGGTCTCTTCCTCCAGCTCCGGGCCGGCCGCCCGGTGGATGGCGCCGGCAACACCCCCGCCCATCCTGAGCTCCGCATTGGCTGCGTTTACAATGGCATCCATGTCCGGCTGGTCTGTGATATCCCCCTGGACCAGCTCAATCGCAATACCATTGGCCTGGAATCCCATAGCTGCTGCCTCCGTTAATCCGCTTTGGACCCATTATTGGTGCTCGCTCCCAGGCGCGTAAAGAGAGGCCCGAACGCCCTACCGGGAGAAAAGATTGATGATCAGCGTCAGCGCCAGACTGAGCAGAATCATGGACGTAAGGGGGATAAACACCCGGGTCCCGCCGCTTTCATAGCGGATATCGCCCGGTAGGCGGCCAAACCAGTTGAGCAGCCAGGGCATGGTGTGGAGCACCACCCCAATGGCCACGAGAATGATTCCGGCAAGGATGAACCAACGGGCCATGACAGACCTCCTGAGGAATCACTGAAAGACGGCGCTTTCTGGGTTATCCTGCGTTTTTTACCAACAGCGTTCAACGCCCATGGAATCGGAAAACGCCTTCAGCCCGGACGAGCGTGACGCCGTCTATCGATGCATTGCCGAACGCCGCGACATGCGCCACTTCCGGCCCGAGCCGGTGCCGGAAACGGTCCTGATGCGACTGCTTCAGGCCGCTCACCAGGCGCCAAGCGTGGGCCTCATGCAACCCTGGCATTTCATCCGCGTCACGGAACCGGACCTGCGCGAGCGCATCTACCAGCTGGTGAACGCCGAGCGGGAACGCACCGCGGAAGCCCTGGGTGAGCGCGGCAACGAGTTCATGAAGCTGAAAGTGGAGGGCATCCGCGACTGCGGGGAACTGCTGGTGGTTACCCTGCGTGATGGCCGCGAGAAGCACATCTTCGGCCGCCGCACGCTGCCGGAGATGGATCTGGCCTCCGCTTCCTGCGCCATCCAGAACCTGTGGCTGGCCGCGCGCGCCGAGGGCCTGGGCATGGGCTGGGTGTCGCTTTTCGACCCCCGGGTCCTGGGCGAGCTGCTGGCCATACCCGAGGAAGGGCACCCCATGGCCATCCTCTGCCTCGGGCACGTGGAGGCCTTCTACGAACGTCCGATGCTGGAAATCGAGGGCTGGACCGAGGGGCTCTCCCTCGACCACTTCCTCTCCGAGAACCGTTACCGCGCCGCCGAGGAGGACTCATGAGCAGGGACATACTGCGCACACCCGAATCCCGTTTCGAGCGTCTGCTCGATTACCCGTTTGAGCCGAATTACCGGGATGTGGACGGTCTGCGGATGCACTACCTGGATGAAGGGCCCGCGGATGCGGACCCGGTGCTCATGCTCCACGGGGAACCCAGCTGGTCCTACCTGTATCGGCATATGATCCCGGTCTGTGCCGCCGCCGGCCACCGCGTCATCGCCCCGGACCTGATCGGTTTCGGCAAGTCCGACAAACCAGCGCGCATCGGGGACTACAGCTACCAGGCCCACATGGACTGGCTGGGCGGGCTGATTGAGCAGCTGGATCTCAAGCGGATCACGCTGGTCTGCCAGGACTGGGGATCTCTTCTGGGGTTGCGGTACGCGGCGGAGAATCCAGAGCGCTTCCGTGCCATCGTGGTGGGTAACGGCATGCTTCCGACAGGCGATCAGGCCATGCCCCGGGCTTTCCAGCTCTGGAAAACCTTCGCGCTCTATTCACCGGTGTTTCCACCCGCCCGCATTGTGGATGTGGGCAGCTTCCGCCGGCTGAGCCGCGATGAGCGCCGGGCCTACGACGCGCCCTTCCCGTCGCGGCATTACAAGGCCGGCGCCCGTGCCTTCCCGGCGCTGGTACCGGCCTCGCCCAACGACCCTGCAACGGAAGCCAACCGCCGGGCCTGGGAAGTGCTCAGCCAGTGGGACAAACCTTTCCTCACCACCTTCAGCAACGGCGACCCCATCACCAAGGGCGGCGACCGCTACATGCAGGAGCGCATTCCCGGCGCCCAGGGCCAGCCCCACGTCACCCTCAAGGGCGGGCACTTCCTGCAGGAGGACTCACCCGTCCCGTTCGCCCGGGCCATCAACGATCTGCTTGCGGGCATGAAAGACTAACCCTGGGTCAGGGCCACAAACTCTCCCGTGAGGTGACCCGCGGGCTCACCGGCGAACGTCAGTACCGACTCCACGCGGATGCGGGCACGCCCCCGGCGCTCCAGGGTCTTGCGGAAGCGCTCCCAGCGCTCCGGGTCCGCCAGCCGCGCCTCGGCGGTGAAGGCGCCGTGGATGGGCCGCTCGTAGTCCATGGCGTTGCGCTGGATGACCAGCTGGGCTTCCAGCCCGGCATCCCGGACCCGCAGATGCAGCAGGGACCAGGCCGCCAGTATCGCCACCGCCGAAGCACTGCCCCCGAAAACCGTGGCGCGGTGATTGATGTTGGGCTCAAGCGGTGCTTCAACACGAACCGAATCGGCTGAGGCGCCGAGAACGGAAACGCCCATGGCGTGGGAAATCGGGATGTGCTCGTGAAGGTACTGCTGCAATTCGGATGGGGACATGGGTCACTCCAGCATGCCTGTAAAAGCGTGAAACTGACCTCCAAGGATACCCTTCAACGCTGGCCACAGGAATGGGTCAACAGCTGCAAGGACCGGCACGACACGCGCTGTTACACGCAGTAGCGTAATGCGGATTGACCGCCGGGGCGCCGTATCTATCCTTACACCAGACTTGAAAGCCATCATTAATCAGGAGTTTCCATGAAATCTCTGCGTCTGGTTGCCGCCCTGATCTGCACGGGCCTGTTCTCGCTGCCGGCACAGGCCGAAACCGTTCAACTGACGTCGCTCGAATGGCCACCCTACACCGGCCCGGAGCTGCCGGAGAAGGGGGCCTCGATGGCGGTTGTCGAAGCGGCTTTCGACGCCATGGGCCATGATCTCGAGGTCCGGTTCCTACCCTGGCAGCGCGCCGTGGACCAGGCCCGGGAAGACACCGCCATCGCCGGTTACTTCCCGGAATACTATGCCGAATCCCTGGAAGAAGACTTCATCTTCTCCGACAGCATCGGCACCGGCCCGCTCGGCCTGGTTGAACGCGCTGACAACCCGGTCGAATGGTCCAGTCTCGAGGATCTCACGGATCACACCATTGGCACCGTTTCCGGCTACGTGAACACGGAAGAGTTTGACGCCATGGCGGAAGATGGAGAGATCGATGTCCAGCCCGTTACCGGCGACGCCACCAACCTGCGCAAGGTGGCCGGGGGGCGCATTCCACTGGCCGTGGTCGACAGTAACGTCTTCGATTACCTGGTCTCGGACGAACTGAGCAACCTCGAGGGTGACCTCCAGATGAACGACAAGCTGCTGGAGCAGAAAGATCTCTACGTCGCATTCGCCCGCAACGAGGAAGGCGAACGCATGGCCGAGATCCTCAACGAGGGCCTCGAGAAGATCGATCAGGAAAAGATCATGAAGGATGCCCTGGAGCGCATCATGAACTGAGGCGTTCGATGGCCTCCCGCAATGGCCCGGGGATGGGCGTGGGCTCATCCGTGGCGCGGTTGACGAACACATGCACGAACCGCCCCTGGGCCAGCGGACGGCCGTCATGGCCCCCGAATATACCAATACCCCAGGTCACCGAGCTGTTCCCGAGCCGCTCAACGCGCAACCCCACCTCAACCGATTCGGGGTAGGCCACCGCACGGTAGTATTCACAACCGGAACTCACCACATACGCAATCACCGGCCCGCTGTGAATGTCCAGGCCGCCGTCCTCGATGAGAAACCGGTTCACCGCGGTGTCGAACCAGGCGTAATAGGTCACGTTATTCACGTGCCCGTAAACGTCGTTGTCGTGCCAGCGGGTGGTGATCGTCTGGAAGGCGTCGAAGGCACCGCGTGGCAGCGGCTCGTCTCCGGCCATCAGAAGGCCTCCTGGTAGATCGCCAGGGCATCCGCCTCGGTTACCTCGCGCGGGTTGTTCACCAGCAGCCGTTGCTGCTTCATGGCATCGGCGGCCAGGGTCGGCAGGAAGTCCTCACCGATGTTCATATCACGCAGCGTGCGCGGCAGCTCGACGGACTCTATCAGCGCTGTCATCCGGCTGACCAGGTCGCCATCGCCGCCATTGCGGACCAGTGGCGCCAGCTCTTCATACAGCGCTCCCGCTACGGGCTGGTTGAAGCCCAGGACCTGGGGAAGCACCAGCGAGTTGCTGAGGCCATGGGGAATATGGAAATGGCCGCCCAGCGGATACGCCAGTGCGTGCACGGCAGCGACCGGCGCATTCGCAAAGGCCTGGCCCGCCTGCATGGCGCCCAGCAGCATCCCGGCCCGGGCATCGCGGTTCTCGCCGTTGTGCACCGCCTCCACGATGTTGCCGGAAAGCTGCGCCAGGGCCTCGCGGGCGAGCGCATCCGATACCGGGTTCTTGCGATGGGCACTGGTGTAGGCCTCAATGGCGTGCACCATGGCGTCGATGCCCGTGGCGGCCGTCACATGCGGCGGCAGCCCCAGCGTCAGATCCGGATCCAGCAGCGCCAGATCCGGCAGCAGCAGGGGTGACACAATGCCGGATTTGGTGGTCTCGCCGGTGGTGATAATGGCGATGGGTGTCACCTCGGACCCGGTGCCCGCGGTGGTGGGCACCTGGATCAGTGGCAGGCGGCGACCGCGAGCCATGCCCACCCCGTAGAGATCCTCCAGCGCCTGGTCGCATCCGTCCGAGGCCAGCAGGGCCACGACCTTGGCGACATCCATGGAGCTGCCACCACCAAAGCCCACCACCAGATCGGCACCGCAGTCGCGGGCCCGTTCCGCGGCCGCCCGCACGGTGGTGTCCGGCGGGTCCGCCTCCACGCCACTGAACCAGTCCACCGCCAGCCCCTCGTCAACAAGGCCGGCCTGAGCATCATCCAGAAGCCCCGCCTTGATGATGCCGGGGTCGGTCACGATGAACACCGAACGGGCACCGCGATCTCGACAGTGTGCCGCCAGATTGGCCGCACCCCCGCTCGCCATGGCAATCGAGGGCGTGGTGTTGAAGGTGAAGTCACGCATCAGCGCAGGTCCGGGTTCAATGTATAGGTGGCCGTTATCGAGGCCTGGTCCAGAATGTGGCCCTCCATCGCCTTCTCCACATCGGGCCCGCGGAACTCATCCCCCAGGTCCAGGTGTTCCACATCGAGGGCGAACACCGTGAAGATGTAGCGGTGCACGATCTCGTCATTCCAGGGCGGGCAGGGGCCGTCATAACCGGCATAGGTGCCGGCCAGCTCCGGATCGCCGGCCAGGAAGTCCGTGTAATCGTTGATGCCACGCTTACCCAGGGCGTCCTTTGAAGGGGATTTACCCTTGGGCACGACCCCGTTGGACTCCTTGCCTTCCTCGATGTGTGCCACCGTCGGCGGCACGTCCACCAGCAGCCAGTGGTAGAAATCCACGCGCGGAATCTTCTTTGACACGGTCTTGCCTTCCTGGTTCACGTCGCCGGCCTCGCTGGGCACGTCCGGGTCCTTGATCATGACCACGAAACTGCGCGTGCCTTCCGGAACCCCGGTCCAGGTGACTTCCGGGTTGAGGTTGCGGCCCAGGGCCATGTGGTTGTCCGGGTCGTAGACGCCGAACGCAAAATGTTCCGGAACCGGCTGACCGTCATTGATGTCTTTGACACTGATCTCCATACACACCTCCTTAAGCGGCAAGGATCACTACGGCCATTGAGCCTTGCCAGAGGCGATCAGTGCAACCCCCACGATGGTCGTAACATCCCGCTACGTTCAGCGGCCACAAATAGCAATGCAAACGCCACCGAGTGCACTACACTCGATGACAATCAGCAGTCCCTGTCGGAAGACGTCCCAGCATGGCCGAGCCGCAGCACTCAACAGCACCGGACCCCGCCTCGGAATCCACTGAGACCCACTCCGATATTGTTCATCTTGTGCGGATACTCTCCGCAGCAGCAGCAGCGGCGCTGTTCTTCTTTGCATGGCGCAACGCCTATGTCACCAGCGACCCCTGGTGGCTCGGAATGACCCTGCTGATGCTGGGCGGCCTGTTGCTGGCGAATCTGCTCGCTCATCTGGTGTCCGGCAATCTTGAGCAGCTGCGCTGGGGGTTCATCATCGTCATTGCGGTGGTGCTGGCGTTCGTGTCCCTCTCCGGGATCGAACAGGGTTCGGGCGTTCTCTGGCTCTACGTCTACCCGCCGGTGGTGTTCTATATTTCGAGCCCCCGCTTTGGCGTCATCAGCTGCGCGGCAGGGTGGCTGACCCTGGCGGTCGCACTGACGCCTCTGGGTCAGATCTTTGCGGGTATCGCGGAATATCCGTTGCCGTTCCGGCTGGTCCTGGCCATATCCCTCGCCTTCGTGATGCTGTTCAGCTACCTGCTGGACCAGGCCCGGCGCCAGCACGCCGAGCGGCTCCGACAGATGGCTGAGATCTTCGAGCATGCGGCAACCCACGATGCGCTGACGAATCTCTACAACCGGCGGCAGGGAACGGACTGTCTGGCCCGGGAATTCGCCCGTTTCCAGCGCACTGGAACCACATTCAGTGTGATCCTGGGTGATATCGATCATTTCAAGGCCATTAACGACACCCTCGGCCACGGCATTGGCGATGAAGTTATCCAGACTGTGGCTGCGCGCCTGGCTGCCGGCTGCCGGAAGATGGATTCGGTGATCCGTTGGGGCGGCGAGGAATTTCTCATCGTGCTGCCGGAAGCCGGGGAGTCCGATGCCATCACCACCGCCCAGCGCATACGCCAGCTCATCGTTGAGGAACCCGTCATGGCCGAGGCGCGCCCCCTGGAAATCACCTGCAGCTTCGGGGTTGCCGAGGTACGCCCGAGCGATGCGATCCAGACGCTGCTACAGCGGGCTGACGAACGGCTTTACCACGCCAAGACCACCGGCAGAAACCGCATCGTCGGCCGTCGCTTCGGTACGGACACCAACTGAACGTAACAGGTTGACCCTATGAACCCTTCCACCCTGATCGGCATCCTGGGCGGACTCGGCCTTTTTGCCACCATTTTTTTCAATGCGGTTTCCGACCCCTCGCTCTTCATCAACCTTCCAGGGCTGGGAATCGTAATTGGCGGAACTCTGGCAGCGACCTTCATCAGCTACCCGATCCGTGAGGTGCTCAGCATCTTCCGGCTCATCGCCACAGTGCTGCGCAATGAACGCCTCTACACCGAGGACGACATTGAGGAACTGATGCGCATCACCCGGCTCTTCCAGACCGGCCAGATGCCGGCGGTGGAAAAGGAGCTCCAGAACGTGAACAACCCCTTCCTGCGAACCGGCATCCAGCTGGCGGTGGATCTGACCCCGGAAGAGGACGTCCTCGATCTGATGCAGTGGCGTATTGCACGGCTCCAGGCCAAGGAGCATGCGGAAGCGCAGCTGTTCCGCGTCATGGCGGGATTTGCACCGGCGTTCGGGATGATCGGCACCCTGGTGGGGCTGATCAACATGATGTTCCAGCTGGGCAGCGGTGACATGGAGCTGATCGGCCAGAGCCTGGCGGTGGCACTGATGACCACCTTCTACGGCATCCTGCTGGCCAACCTGGTGCTCAAGCCGATCGCGGTGAAGCTCGAGCGGCGCACCGAGCAGCGCATGATCGTGATGCACATGGTCATGCAGGGGGTCTCCATGATGTTCCGCAAGCGGCGCCCGACCCTGATGCGCGAAACCCTGAACTCCTTTGTGGCCGACCACCGCAACGAGATCCGCGACGGCAACGGGAGCGCCTCGCACCAGGGCCTGTTCACCAGACTGGGGGACCGTCTCCGCAAAAACGACGATGACGGGGATCCGGACGCATGAGCGAGGACATCACGCCGCCCCGGCCCCCTCCCCATCAGTCGATAGAGCTCCGGGACAGCACGGAGGAAGAAAGCTGGCTGCTGGTCTATCTGGACGTCATGACGCTGCTGGTGGTCATGTTCGTGGTCATGCTCACCTTTGCCGGTGACAGTGAGCCGGAGACCGCCGCCGATACCACTGAGCCGGCTCCCGAAACGAAAGGGCCATCCCCGCACCCGGCGGACTGGCTCGAGGGCAGCCTGGGCGAGGACGTAGAGATCAGCCACAGCGACGAAGGCCTGCGCCTGCGCATCAGCAGTGGCCTCCTGTTTGAGTCAGGCCAGGCCGAACTCTCGCAGAAAGGTCTGGACACGCTGGCGGAACTGGTGCCGAGACTGGCGCAGTCGGCCCACCCCATTCTGGTGACGGGCCATACGGACGATGTGCCGATCGCGACCGGGCGTTACCCCTCCAACTGGGAACTGTCTTCGGCGCGGGCGGCGCAGGTCGTGCGTTTCTTCCAGAAGGAGGGCATTACGCCGGAGCGCATGACGGCCGTCGGTAAGGCCCACACAAAGCCCCGAACCACCAATGAAACCGCCGAGGGCCGAGCGCGCAACCGCCGGGTGGAACTGCTTCTGACCCCCGTGGACGATAGCGTTCGAGTGCGACTGTTACCCGTCGATTAGCAGCTCGCGCAGGCTTTGGTCCAGCGTCTCTGCATCCGGAGCCTGATCCGAAATAATCTCAAGCCGGTTTGCCCTGGCTGTGCCCACAAGAGCTTCACTCAGAGCATCGCCGGCCATGTTGAGCGCCACCCAACCCTGGCTGGTGCGCATTACGCCCTTGATCCGACGCCAGTCGCCTCCGTGGCAGAACGCCGCGAGGCCGTCGTAATCGAAACAGTAATCCGGACTGATCCGCCAGCCACAACTGCAGTGGCCATCGCCCTGGTTGGTGAACTGCTGCCAGGGCTGCTCGGTGAGAGACGGCGGTTCGGGCAGGTCCTGAGCGTGGTGATGCTGGTGGGCATCAGGATCACTCGCCAACCGTTCCCGTGAGGGCTGGGTAAGCCAGGCCAGCTCCAGACGGCCATGATGGGTCTCGGCAATCAGCGCCTTGGGCGGCTCAAAGGTCTGGGCCCATTCATGGAAGCGGGCCAGGTCTTCTTCGGTGCACAGATCGCATTTGTTGGCGATCAGTACGTCGGCCACGGCCGCCTGGTCCCGGAAGTGGACATTATTCAGCACCCGCTCTTCGGACAGACGGCGCGGGTCCACCAGACAGAGCCTCGAACTGAGTTCGAGCACGCCCTCGTAACTGCCGCCGGTCAGGGTGTCGATCACCTGGCTGGGATGCCCCAGGCCAGTGGGTTCGATCAGCAGCCGGTCCGGTTTCTCGCGGCGGATAAGCTCATTCAGCGCCACCTGCATGGGCAGGCCAGCGACGCAGCACATGCAGCCGCCGGGCACCTCACGCACGGCCACCCCGCCGGATTCCATCAGGGTACCGTCCACGCCCACCTCGCCGAACTCGTTGACCAGCACGGCCCAGCGTTCGCCCTCGGGCCGACGCTGCATCAGGTCGATAATGGCGGTACTCTTGCCGACACCCAGGAACCCCAGGATCAGGTGCGTGGGAATACCGCTCATCGCACCAGCCTGCGGATCAGTTTCTCGTCCTCCGGGAACTCCGCCATCAGGGCTTCTGGATGCCCCCATTCAAAGTCCTCAAAATCGAATCCCGGGCTCACGGTGCAGCTCACCAGAACGAAACCGGTCTCGGGCGCGGGCTCGGCCGCGAACCAGGTATTGGGCTCGATGGTCAGGGTCAGTTCGCTCTGGCTGCCGAGCTTGTGGGTGGCAATGCCGTTGTCATCCGCGCAGTGGACCAGAACGGGCCCGCCCGCATGCCAGTGCCAGAGCTCATGGCTGCGCAGCCGGTGCCAGGCGCTGTACTGGCCGTTTTCCAGCAGATAATGGATAGCGGTCATGGTCGGGCGCTGGCCATACTCCGTCCGTACATTGACCGGGCTGGCAAAGAAACGCCGATACCAGCCGCCTTCCGGATGGGGCGCCAGCCCCAGTTCCTGTCTCCAGTGTTCCGCGTTCATCGTGACTCCTTATCCTGTGCACTGGCACTGCGACTGTGAAGATTGAGGCCCACCCGGGTTACGGTATCCCCGGAGACGGCCTTGACCACCAATTTGAGCGGTCCCATGCGCAGCTTGTCCCCGACCACCGGATGCCCGTGGGCCCGGCGGAAGCATTCCGAGAGTGTGTCGCCGGGATCATAGCCGGAGATGTCGATCCCGTAGAAGAGCTCCACATCCCCGACCGTCGCCTCGCCATTAAGCACGAACTCGCCGAAGAACTGGCGGTCCTCCAGCGGGCTGGTCCGGGGATGGCTGTCGAAGAGTTTGCTCATCTCCTCCAGCTGCCCGGGCGAGGCCATGACCGAGACCAGGTCCCCCTCGCTCAGCTCCGTTTCCGCATCCGGCCGGAAGAGCTGACCGTCCCTGAATATCCCCGAACAGATCACCTCCCGGGGAAGCTTCAGTTCACTGTAGGGAAACGGCTCGCGCCAGCGCTCCCCCACAAGCTCGAAAATCATCAGCTCATGGTCACCCGACGCCGGCAGGTCCAGGGGCAGACGCCGGCGCGGCTCCTGACCCACGGGCACCTCCAGCCGCAGCCGGTGGGCCAGGGCCGCCAGGGTCGTGCCCTGGACCAGCAATGATACCAGCACCACGCAGAATGCAATGTTGAACAACAGGTGCGCGTGCTCGATGCCGGCCATAACCGGGAACAGCGCCAGTACAATGGGCACTGCACCACGCAGACCCACCCAGCTGATGAAAACCTTTTCCCGGCCGTGGAAATCAAAGGGCCAGAGCGTGAGCAGGACCGCGATGGGCCGGGCCAGGAGGATCAGCACGGCGGAAATGATCAGCCCCGGAACCAGCAGGTCCGCAAGGTCAGAGGGCGATACCAGCAGGCCGAGAATCAGGAACAACGCCATCTGGGCCAGCCAGGCCAGACCATCGTGCATCTGCAGGACGGCCGGCAGCATACGTATCCGCCGGTTGCCCAGCACCACGCCACTGAGGTAGATCGCCAGGAAACCACTGCCACCAAGGCTGTTGATGCCGGCAAAGACCACGAGCCCGCCGGAAGCCACCAGCAGAGGGTAGAACGCCGGCACCAGCTGCACCCGATTGATCAGCGCGGACAGGAGCCGCCCGCCCAGCAGCCCGCCGGCCACGCCCAGGCCAAACTGCTGGGCCAGCAGCCACAGGCTCTCAAGCAGTGGCGCCTGCCCCGTGTCCTGTATGAACGACAGCAGAACCAGGGTCAGGAAGATCGCCATGGGGTCGTTACTGCCGGATTCAATCTCAAGCGTGGCGCTGACCCGGTCATTCAGATGCAGGCCACGCCCCTGGAGGAGCGAGAACACGGCGGCGGCGTCCGTGGAGGACACGATCGCCCCCATCAGCAGCGCCACAGGCAGCGGGAGGTTGAACAGCCAGAGCGCGGCAAACCCGGTAATCCCGGCAGTGACGGCCACGCCCAGGGTCGCCAGCCCGAGCGCTGGCCGAAGGCCCACCCGGAAGCTCTCACGGCGCGTTCGCAGGCCGCCGTCCAACAGGATGATCGCCAGGGCCAGGTTCCCGACCAGGAAACCGGTTTCAAAATCGTTGAAGGGCAGACCACCCGGGCCATCCTCGCCCGCCAGCATCCCGATGCCCAGAAACAGCAACAGGACCGGCATGCCGATCCGGCTCGACAGCGGGCTGAGCAGGATGCTCAGACTGAGCAGCAGGCCGATGAAAAGCAGCAGGTCGGTGGTCAAGCAGTCCTCCGTGGCACGGTTTTACCCGACTTTAAGGATGATGGCTGCACAAAGCAGTTATTTCAGTTTCAATGGAACCAGTAGTACGCTTACACGTCCTGTACGGAGCCGAATCATCAATTTGCCTGTTTCAGCAACCCGGAGAAACCCTCTATGACCGATGAGGTACTGGTTCTGGATGCGCGCTTCGCCGTCCACCAGCTCAAGAGCACCGACCTGATCCCCGCGGAGGTTTTCCGCACGCCCTACTACTGGATCGGGCGCACGGACGGGTTTCTGTCGCTGATCTGTGATGAGTCCCTGTCCCTGCCGGCCGCCGACAGCAGCGACGGCTGGCGCTGCCTCAACATCCGTACCGGCGACCCGGTTCTCCCGGAGGTCGCACAGAACCTGCGCAACAGTGGCATTGGCTTTGTGCCACTGCCTTCGGGCTCGGGAGCCTATGGGCTGATTCCGGAACACCAGATGCCGCAGGCCCGCAGTCAGCTCGAAGCAGCGGGGTATCGTGTCATGGAACCGGAGCAGGCGGGTTCCGCCTGAAGCCAGTGCCTGCTACGTTGTCAGGGAGACGCATCGATAATCCCGGCCCGGCACACTGTCATCATGCACGACCTGGCACAGCATCGCTATTTCCGGCGCAATCAGCGTGGCCGTGATTTCGTCGTCAGTGATCTCCACGGCCGACTGGACCGTCTGGATCGCCAGCTGGAACAGCAGGCCTTCGACCCCGCCTGCGACCGTCTGTTTGCGGTGGGTGACCTGGTCGACCGGGGCGACAACAGTGCGGCCCTGGTCGAACGGCTCGAGGAACGCTGGTTCTTCAGCGTTCTGGGCAACCATGAACTCATGCTGCTGGATGCTCTGGCTGACCCGGAAGCCCGCGCTCTTCATGAACACAACGGCGGCCGCTGGTTCCACCGGCAACCCCGCGGTGCCCAGCTCTATCAGGGCACACTGCTGCACCAGCACCTGGCGCTCGCGTTCACCATTGAAACCATGAACGGCAGCCTCGGCATCATCCATGCTACGGCCCCCTCAGACTGGCGCACGGTCCAGGAGGTACCGCTCGACGACGCGCAGTGGGAGGAGCTGGTCTGGGACCGGGACGACTACAACCAGGCGCTGCGCGCCCCAGGCATGATCCCCCCTGTCCGGCATCTTAGCCGCGTGGTTCACGGCCATGTATCCTGTGACCACCCCATCCGGGCGGCCAACCGCTTCTGGATTGACACCCTCTACCGGGGCGGCGATATTACTCTGATGCCCATTCCAGCACTACTCGGCATCCCCGAGCATCCACGTTCAAGCGCCGGCTGACCCATGCGGACAAACCCATGCGATCACTGATTCCAGCACTGCTCCTGCTTCTACTGCTACTGCCGGGCCCCGGCGTAGCAAACGACGGGGACTCATCCACGGTGGACAGGGTGCTCGTGCTCAAGAGCGAACGCCAACTCCACCTGATCCGGGATGACGAGCGGGTGGCCAGCTATCGCATCTCCCTCGGCCCGGAGCCCGAGGGCCACAAGCTCTTCGCCGGCGACAACCGTACGCCGGAAGGCCAGTATCAGCTGGACTGGCGCAACCCCGATAGCGACTACTACCGCTCCATCCACATTTCCTACCCCAACCGTGAGGACCGCGAAGAGGCCCAGGCCTGGGGTCAGGACCCAGGGGGCAACATCATGATCCACGGTCTGCCGAACGATGCGGGTGACCTGGCATTCGCTTTCGAGGGGCTGGACTGGACCGATGGCTGCATTGCCGTCGACAACCGGGCGATGGATGAGATCTGGCGCCGGGTTACAGCTGGGACCCCGATTGAGATCCGACCGTGAAAACGGTTTTCACAAACGATCACTTTGCTACACTTGAAGCGGCCTTGACTCCGCTACCCGGAGTCACGCCGAACATTAACCCGAGGAGAAAGGGGATAACCATGAAAAAGCTGACGCTCGCCGGAGTTGCTCTGACCGCCGTTGCACTGGGTGGTTGCGCAACAACGGACCAGGACGCACGCAGTACGGCTGACGAAGCACTGGATACCGCCAACGAAGCACAGGACACTGCGGAAACAGCCAACAGTGACGTGGGCGATGCCCAGTCGCGCGCTGATGAAGCCTACGAACTGGCCGAGGAAGCACTGGAACGCGCCAAGAATGCCGAGCAGTCGGCTGAGGAAGCCAATGAGCGTGCCAAGCGTATGCTGGACCGCGCTACCGGCAAGGAATAAGCCGGTTACCGGAAGCCGCCTACCGGCGGCTTCCTTCCCTCATTCAATCCCCACCATCTTGTGCATCTGCACGCTAAGCCGCCAGCGCGGATTCGCCATACAGTAGCGGATGGCCTCACGCGTATTGGCATCCCGTACCAGATCCGGACCCGATCCCGCATCCGGGGAGGACATGGGCGACAGAATCCGGGCCCGGGCCTCAATACCCTCATAGTCCGCTGGATCCTGCCCCTGCTGGGGGTACACCAGTTTCAGCTCATCACAGCGTTCGATCCGGATGTCCGTACCGGCTTTGGGGCTGACGCAGAGCCAGTCGATGCCCTCGGGGGCAGCCAGCGTGCCGTTGGTCTCCACCGCGACAAAGAAATCCCGTTCATGGAACGCGTCCAGAAGCGGCGTATCCAGCTGCAGCAGAGGCTCGCCGCCGGTGCAGACCACCATGGGGGCCTCGCCGTCGTGACCCGACCCCGGCCACAGTGAGGCAAGGTGCGCGGCAAGCGCCTCCGGTGTCTCAAAGACCCCGCCGTTCTGGCCGTCGGTGCCCACGAAGTCCGTATCACAGAACTGGCACACGGCAGTGGCGCGGTCCTTCTCCCGGCCGGTCCAGAGGTTGCACTTGCTGAAGCGGCAGAATACCGCAACCCGGCCCGCCTGCAGACCCTCGCCCTGGAGGGTGGCAAAGGCTTCCTTGATCCGGTACATCAACGCACCTCCTCATAGGCCAGGGGGTCGGTCACGCCATGAGCGGCAAAGGCCTCCAGCCGTTCAGTGCAGGCCCCGCAGCGGCCACAGGCGCGTTCGCGCCCGTTGTAACAGGTCCAGGTCCGGGCGTAGTCCAGCCCCATGGCCAGCCCCTCCCCCAGGATCTGGCCCTTGCTCAGGTGCATGTAGGGCGCCTCCACCCGGACCGCTTCGTAGTTGGCCACGCGCGCGGTCCGGTCCATCTGTTCAATGAACTCGGGGCGGCAGTCCGGGTAGATGGCATGGTCGCCGCCGTGCGCCCCGTACCAGACCGCCTCGGCACCCCGGCTCACCGCATGGCCGATGGCCAGCGACAACAGGATCATGTTGCGGTTGGGCACAACCGTGGCCTTCATGCTCGCCTCCTCGTAATGGCCTTCCGGCACCGGTTCCGAGTCGGTCAGCGCGGAGCCGGCGAGCAGGCTCTGGATACCGGTGATGTCGACGACCTCGTGGTCGATGCCCAGTTCCCGGGTCACCGCACGTGCACAGTCGAGCTCACGGGCGTGGCGCTGGCCATAGTCAAAGGACAGGGCGTCCACGGCCCACCCCTGCGACAGCGCCCGGTGCATCAGCGTGTAGGAGTCCATGCCACCTGAATAGATTACAACGATACGGCTCATTCGGGTTCCCGGTCCGGTTTGGCTCAAAGCCCATTCTACCAACCATGAGCGCTTTTCGGATGGTGTGTACACGGTACCCGCAGGCCCCTTGCAAAAGCATCGCGCAGGGATACACTGAAGGGTATGCAGTCAAAAGGCATCACAACCATGAAAACAGGTGACAACCCGGTGAGGGTGACAGCCATTACAACGCGAAAGTTCCCGCTGACGACCGCGGGCTCCTGAACGGTATTCAACACCGGAGGGGCCCTGCGGGGTCGCCTCCGGTCGGTTGGGCCCACGCCCTGCCCGAAAGCCCGGAGGTGACCGCCTCCGGGCTTTTTCGTTGCATCGAATCACGATCAACACGGACAGGAGGGGGAATCATGAGCCAGAAACCGAACCACAACAGCAACCGCATCCGCCGCCCGGGGCGCCTGCCGTTCCTGGACGCCATCTGCAAGCGCCTCAATCAGCGCGTGAACCTGGAGGACGAACGCTCGGTACTGGCTCTGTATGAACGGGGCTGGATCTTCCACGGCGTACTCGGGACGCCCAGCGAAGCTGAAAGCCGCTACATCCGGTCACTGGCGGCCCGTTATAACTCCTGGATCCAGAAGCAGGTGGCCTGAGGCGGGACACAACAGCGGTCAGGCACCGCTGTTGTGGACCATCATGTAGTTATTGACGACGTCCTGGATCTTTTCCCGGGAATAGGGCTTAACCACATACCCGTTGGCACCGGCGGTGATGGCCCTCTGGATGCTGTCGATGGAGTCATCGGCGGTGACCAGCACCACGTGCTGCTGGCGGTTGGCCGCCTTGATCTCTTTCATGACCTCGTGGCCGTCACGATCCGGCAGCCCGAGATCCAGCATCACGATATGGAACTGGTCGTCATTGAAGGTTGCCACCCCGGACTCGGCATCGGCCGCTTCCACTACCTTGGCAACACCGACCGCGTAGAGCATCTCGGTGAGCATCTGGCGCATTGTGGGCTCATCCTCAACCACAAGGACGTTGAGATCGGTCATGGTGTCCCCTCGATTTTTTCCAGCCTCCCAACTATAGCAGGCGTGGCGTTTTACGCCTCATCACGTGACATTCTCTCACCTTCTCCGTCCCGTCTCGGAAGGTCCAGCCGGCGTTCCGGCGACGGCTCGCCGTCGCTGTCGCCTTCACTGGCGTCACTGAACAGGCCCGGGTCCGGGCGCGTCAGAAGATTGCTGATACTGATCGCGGTGGTGTAGAGCGATATGGCCACAATCAGCAGTATCGGCTGGATGAATACAACCACATTGGGCACCTCCTCACTGGAGGTGATCAATAGCAGCATCAGGATAGAAGGGCCGAGCACCAGCAGGAGGGTCAGCGCCAGGAAGAACACGATCCGCTCCCGAAACTGGCTTAGGCTGTGGTCAGTGACCAGCCCGAGCACGAACTTGCCCAGAGCCAGGCCACCGAGGATCGCCGAGGCGATCGACAGGTCTGGCGCCATAAGGGTGGCGCCGGCGTTACCCTGCCAGGCACGGGTCAGTCCGATCACCACGAACGGGAAGAGAATGAAGATCACGTCCGCGTAGGTCCCGTACATCATGTTGACGGTCTCACGCATGCTGCGATTGTCCGGAATCTGGTTCATGGCGTCATCCTGTTATTGTCTGGGTTATCCCCGTCCTTCCAGCGCCTGCCGGATCAGCGCGGCAAACTCAGGATAGATGTTGACCGCATAGGTTACATCCTGGTTCTTGAGGGCGCGCTCGACCTCAGCGGCCTTTTCCGTCATCAGCGGATAGCCCATGGCTCCCGCTGTTCCCTTGATCTGGTGTACCTGGCGCTGCAGTTCCATCCACTGCTCATTCCGGATTGCCTCCTCCATGATCCGGAGCCGTTCCGGGAGCCCTTCCAGGAACTGATCCACCAGGTGCTGAACGTCCGGATCCACACCGGACTCGTCCGCCGGCTCAAGCACATCCGATTCCCCCAGATGTTTCTGCAGCAGCGTCCGGAGCTGGCCCGAGTCGATGGGTTTATGCAGCACTCCGTCGCAGCCGGCCTTCTGGAGTTCATCCACTTCAGCCTCGTCGCCGGCGGTAAAGGCAATGATCGGGCGCCGGAAGCCGGTCTGGCGCAGCATCCGGGTGGCCTCGGGCCCATCCATTTCCGGCATGTGGCTGTCCATCAGCACCAGGTGGACGGTCTCGCTCATGGCGGTGGAGACAGCGGCCGAGCCTGTCTCCACGGTCATCACGGTCACTCCGTAACGGCGCAGCAACCGCTCCACCAGCCGGCTGTTGTCCTCATTGTCCTCGGCCACCAGCACCGTGCCCTCATACTGGTGCACGGTCTCATTGCGAGCCTCACTGCGCACCCGCAGATAACGCGCCAGTGTCTCGTAGAAGCGCCGCTTGTCGATGGGCTTGGCAAGGTAATCATCGCAGCCCGCTTCCTGGTAATCCTGCAGATCCTCGGCCATGACATTGGCCGTCAGGGCCACCACGGGCGTGTTGATCCCCGCCTCGCGGATGGCGCGGGTGGCATCCCGCCCGTTCATTACCGGCATCTGGATATCCATCAGGATCAGGTCCCAGGATTCACTGGTGGCGCGCTCCAATGCCTCGGCCCCATTGCCGACGTGCGCCACTTCGGCGCCGGTCCGGGTCACCAGCAGGTCCACCAGCTTGCGATTCACCTCATTATCCTCGGCCACCAGGATGCGACCACTGAGATGGGGGGCGTGAAGCATGGGCAGCTGGCGGCGACGCTGGGTCATTTCCGAGGCATCCCGGATCATGTGCACGCCATCCAGCGGACCACTGTCGATGGTCACCTCGAACTCACTGCCCTCGCCATAGAGACTGTCGACCCAGATATCACCGCCCAGCAGCTCCGCCAGGTGCTTGGAGATGCTCAGGCCCAGACCGGTGCCCCCATACTGGCGCGCAGTGGCCGCGTTGCCCTGGGCGAAGGGATCGAACAGGCGCTCCATCTGCTCCGGCTTCATGCCGATACCGGTATCCACCACCCGGGCATGCAGCTTTTCCGCCTCCCGGTCGCAACGGATGGCGATGTGGATGCTGCCCTTGTCGGTGAACTTGAGCGCATTGCCGCACAGGTTGATCAGGATCTGGCGGAAGCGGGTCGGGTCCGTGCGGATGATCTCCGGCAGCGGGTACTCGCACTGTATGAAGAACTCCAGCCCTTTCTCCCGGGCCCTGGGGGTGAAGAAGGCGCGCACCTCATCCAGCAGTTCCGGTAGGTTGACACTCAGGCGCTCAACCTCGAGCTTGTTCGCATCGATCTTGGAATGATCGAGAATGTCGTTAATCAGGTCGAGAAGATGCCGGCCCGAGCGGACCACGGTCTCGGCGCTGCTGCGTTTTTCGGATTCGTTGAGATCCGGCTCCATCAGGGTTTCCCCGTAACCGATGATGGCGGCCAGCGGTGTGCGGATCTCATGGCTCATGTTGGCCAGGAACTGACTCTTGGCGGCCGCCGAGTTGCGCGCGATTTCCTTCTCGAGCCGTTCGTTCTCACGTTCCTTTTCGATCTCCTGGCGCTGACGGCGCTCGGTCACGTCCACGAAGGTACCCTCGAGGTGGCTGGGCTCACCGTCCTCGTTAAAAATGGTCCGGATGGACACGTTGGCCCAGCGTTCCTCGCCCTGGCGGGTCTCGAAGGACCCCTCAACCCCGTGCACCTCGCCTTCCTTCTCGAGCTGGCGGATTACCCAGTGGCGGATGCTCGACTGGGCGAAGCATGCGCTGAGCGCATCCGGCACCCCATTGATCATCTCCTTCACGGATCCATAGCCAAGGATCCGCGCCATGGACGGATTGGCATCCAGGAAGCGGCAGCCAGTCGACATCTGGAAGATGCCCTCCATGGCGTTCTCGAACAGCGCCCGGTAGCGATGAAGGTTCGCCACCGCCTGCTGGTTCCAGTCCAGGGCTTCCCGCTGGACGATCTTGATGCGGTTGGCGAAGGCCAGGGAGAGCAGGATATTCTGGGCCACAAACCCGATCTGGGGCGCGTGACTGGTGAAGCTGTTGAGCGGGTAGTAGCCCATGACGGCCGTGCCGTAGAAACCAACCCCCGACAGCGTGCAGAGCCAGGACACGAAGTAGATGCCGGCACTGGGCAGCTCCTTCCGCCAGGCCCAGTAACTGAGAACAATGATGACCAGCGCCAGGCCCACGGACGCGACCACCGTCCACTCCATGGCCACGTGGTAATCATGGAAGAGGCTGATCACCAGGGTAATGAGGGCTGCGTACAGACAGAGTTTCAGCACCTCGTCCAGGGGCACGGCGCGGTTACGGGTGTCCAGCAGCTCGCGCGCCATCATAGTGCCAAAGATCCAGCTCAGCTGGATGTAGATGTGCAGGTATTCCTTGTGGAGCCAGGGCTGCAGCCCGCCGAACACCTGCATGCCATGCACCTGCTCGGTCATCACGAACAGCATGGCGAACAGGATGTAGGTGGTGTAGTAGATGTAGCCCGGTTCGCGCACCACCAGGGTAACGAAGAAGTTGTAGGCGAAGAGGGCGAACAGGGCCCCCATGAACAGCCCCTGGATCCATTCATCCACCGCGACCTTGGCGAGGTAGCTGTCCAGCTCCCAGAGATTCAGCGGCAGGCGCATGGTATTGCGGGTTTCAACGCGCAGGTAGAGCGTGTACCGCTCACCGGGTGCCAGATCCAGGCGGAAGGAGGGGTTGGGCACCGAGAATTCGCGCTCGGACCAGTCGTCCGAGTACCGGTGCCGGTGCTCGGCCACCACCTCACCCTGATCGTCCACCAGGAACAGATCCGCCTGATCCACCAGCGGTAACACCAGTTCCACCACCCAGTCCGCAACCGGGTGATTGCCGTTGCGGTAGACTAGATCACGCTTGATCCAGAAAACCGACTCGGTGTAGCCGTAGTTGAGCACTCCCCGGGTGTGCTCGTTGAATGCCGGCGTATCGCCGCTGATGACATCGTCCAGGCTGTATTTATGCGCCTCATCCTGGAGGTAGCGGAAGCAGCTGCCGATGTTATGGTGTTCCTCGCCATCCCGGATCTGAACCGGACTGTCCAGGCAGCTTGCCGACGACTGCGCCCGGGCCTCCCCAACCGCCAGAACCATACCGAGGCAGAGCGCCACCATCGCAATGAGCAGCCAGCCATACCGGTTGTGAACGGGCGCACTGAGGTTCAAAACTGTGATCTCTCCGGACGCGGAAAACGCGATGGCGCATTATGATGGAAATCCGCACTTACCGGAACAGTATGGTCGCTGGAGTGAATTGATGAAAACGCGTGTGTGTTTCAGGTTGTTCGCGGTTGCTCTGATTCCTGTATTGGCAGGATGCGACCTTGAAGATTCCACTTCGACCGAGGGCCTGAGCACCTGCACCGACGGAACACCGCGCAGCGCGGAGGTCGAATACAGCTCATTCACGATCACGAACGATCAGGCGAACAATCCTGAGAATGCCAGCCTGGAAAGAACACTGTTCCGGAAGTTTGCGCGGATCGCGGAGCCGGGCGACGACACCAGTAACCCTGATGCCGCCGATGATGCCTACCAGTTCTTCCGGGATCAGACGGCTGACTTCGCCGGATTCAACGCAGACGGAGCGCCGGAATACGAGAGCGTCCGCAATGGCTTCGACCTTCTGGAGGCGATGATTGCCTCCGGCAACATCGGCGCCCTCCAGGAAGCCCGCGACGCCATGGCCAACTGCGTGCGCGAGGATGCCCCGGGCAGCCTGCAGGTTGATCCGGTCAAGGTCACCGAAAAGGCGGAAGAGGAGGGCGAGGACCCGGAAACCTGGACGCTGGGCGTCAACTACGCCCATAACCCCGAGCCGCTGACCGACCCGACCCCATTCGGCCCCAACATCGCCCGGGTCGCCTTCACGCCGGACAGCTTTGTGTTCACGCTCTACCCCAACCAGGCGTTTGAGGGGATCAGTTCCTCATCCGGTTTCAAGCAGCCAAGCAAGCTGATCGCGGGCTTCAACGCCGCCTTTGAGGACTCCATCGAGGAAAGCGATTCCGACAGCCAGGATACGGAAGATGAATCCAGGGCCTCGGTCATCTTCGAGTCTTTCCTGGAGAATACCCAGGACGATCGGGGTGACGACCGGAGTGAGACGGACCGGTGGGCCTGGAGTTTCGAGGAGGGGACGCCGGCATTTTCCGACAATTCGGACGTCGAGAACGCCAAGTGCGTGCGAATAACAGCAGATTATTCAGGTGATGTTTCCAGGGAGGATCAGATCCTGGTGGAGCTGGCCTCGGAGACCTGCCCAAGCATCAGCAGCCCCGCTGATTTTGAAGCCGATGATTCGTTGACCTACTCATCGGCAGCCCCAGATACAACGCAGGCAAGGGACTGAGCCCTGTTCCCTGAATTAGCGCTGGCTGCAGCTTGGATCCATACCCCACTGCTCCATGAACGCCCGCTTCTTGCGGATCAGGCGCTCATAGGTGCTGACAATGCTGGCGCTGTGGGCGGTGGGGGACTGCCGCAGTGAATCGACCCGCTCCTGGAGTGAGCGCAGCTCCCGACAAAGGCGCTGCCGGAGGTGGTCGTGGACGCTCTCGAACTGATCCAGGGCAATGTCGGTCTCCGCTTCGCCCCTTCTCACATCCTGTTGTTCGTTACCCATCATCATAACCCGTCCCTGCCTGGCTATATTGATTGACTACTTTTTGCGCATTGTGCCCCCGCCGACCAAAGATTGCAACAAGGGATGAACAGACTTTCACTGCTTAACTGTGGCGCCCTGCACAATCCCCAACGGCCGTTCCGACTCCGGCAGTATCGGGAAGCTCCGACATACCTGGTTCACGAAGCCCGCCAGTACCGGCAGGTGATGCCCGACGATAGGGATGCCGGTATTGATCAACGACACACTGATGTCACGGCTGGGGTCCGCCCAGCACCACTTGTTGATCAGCCCCACGTGGCCGAACGCCTCGCCGGATTTCGGGCCCCAGAGGCCCACCGGATCCGCGCCCAGCATGAAACCGGCGCTGAAGCGCATGGGGATCATCATGGTGCGGTCAACCTGCATGCGACCGTAGGCCTGGACAGCGCGGATCACGGTCTGGCGGTCGCAGATGCGCTTGCCGTTCCAGGTGCCGCCATTGAGCATCATCTGGAAGAAACGCCCCATCTCTTCCGCGGTCCCGCAAAGGTTGCCGGCGGGGATGATCGCCTCCTGGAAGCGTGGGTCATTGCTGACTTCGGCCACGGTGTTGATGTCGCCACCCAGCGCCCGGCGCACGATCCAGGACACCGGGAACACCAGCTTCGGACCGGTGGCGTAGTTCCAGGCCAGGTCCAGCAGGTGCTCATGGTCGATGCCATAGGTGAAATAGCGCATGCCCATGGGCTGACGCAGGCGCTTGTCCAGCAGTGTCTGGATGCTCTCACCGGTCACCCGGCGCACCACCTCGCCCAGCACATACCCACCCGTGATGGCGTGGTAGGCCACGGTGCTGCCATCCGCCTCAATGGGGCGGGCGTCGCACAGCAGCTTCCAGATGTGGCGCTCGTCCCAGAGCGCGTCGATCGGGGTATCCTTCGGCAGGCCCGGAATCCCGCCACGATGGGACAGGATCTGGTGGATGGTGATGTTCTTCTTGCCGTTGCGGGCGAACTCCGGGCAGTAGAAGCTGACCGGGTCCAGCAGGTTGATGAGCCCGTCCTCTGCCAGCATGTGCACCAGCAGGCCGGTCACCGCCTTGGAGGCGGAGAAATAACAGACCGGTGTATCCGGGGTCATGGGCACGCGGGGCCCGTCCGGCCGGTCCTCCGGGCCATTGCCCTGGGAATGACCCAGAGAGCGGTTGAGCAGGAGATGGCCCCGGTGGCGCAGCGTGATCTGTATCCCGGGATGGGTGCCGGTCCGGTAGAGCGCCTCCACCCGCTTCCAGACCGACTCCACGGCGTCGGCGGTGACGCCCGCATCACCGGGCGCCTGCTCGCGATCCTCGTCCACCTCGGTCACGCGCGCCAGATCCTCTGGTATCCGGCTGCTTTGAAGGTGCTTCCTGAGCCACTCATTCATGGAACCTGCTTCCCCCTGTTCCGCCTTTAATCAATGTGACAGTCCAGTATGGCACGGAATCACGGGTCACGTGGTTGGCCGTTGCCGGCAACGCCCTGCTCAATCCGGTCAAGCTGCGCTTGCATCCGTCGCATCTGCTCGTGGATCTCGTGAACTTCGACGGCTTCCCCTTCGCCATTCTCCTCATCCACCCGCTGGCTCTCCTTCTCCATCACCTGGAGCACAATGCCGATCATCATGTTCAGGAAGATGAAGGCGGTGAGGAACAGGAAACTGAGGTAATACACCCAGCTCAGCGGGTACACCTCCTGGGTCTCGTACATCACATCCGTCCAGTCCTCAAAGGTGGCGATGCGGAACAGGGTCAGCATCGAACGGGCGATGTTGCCCCAGAGGAACTCGTTGATGTGGGCGAACAGGAAGCTGCCGAAGGCACCGTAGATGTAGAAGATGATGAACATGAGCAGCACCACGTAGCCCATGCGCGGGATGGCCTTGAACAGCGAGGCCATCAGTATGCGCAGCTCAGGGATCAGCGACACCAGGCGCAGGACCCGGAAGATGCGCAGCAGACGCGCCAGCAGCACCATCTCCGAGTCATTGATGGGTATAAGGCTGGCAACCACGATGACGAAGTCGAAGACGTTCCAGCCCTCCCGGAAGAAATCCCTCAAGCGTTCCTCCGCCGCCATACGGATCAGGATCTCAATCAGGAAGAACACGGTAACCGCCCAGTCCAGAACACCCATCACCTGGTCGAACCGGCTGACCCCGTCATAGGTTCGGGCGCCAATGAGCAGGGCGGACACAATGATGATGGTGATAACAGTGCCTTCAAACAGGCGGTTCCGGTGAAGTGCGTCGAGTTTGCGCTTGAGGTCACTGGCACTCTGGGCCATGCAGTACCCTCCGGTTGCAGGCGAAAACCGGCATTATCCCTGATCCACCCCCCGATGGACGAGTGTTTGACACCCACCAGGAGAACAGATAGTGTTCAAAATGAAAGGTAGACGACCGGTCTAATTGGCACAGAGAGTCAACCTCCATGGCAAAAGCCCAGCGCAACCCGAACCTCCGCCAGGAACTGCTGGAAGCGGGCGTGCACCTGCTGTCCGAACAGGGCTACCACGGCACGGGCATCAAGGAGATCCTCGACCGGGTCCAGGTCCCGAAAGGCTCCTTCTACCACTACTTCAGCAGCAAGGAAGGCTTCACCGCCGAGATCATCGAGGACTACACCGAGGATCTACTGGCACTGATGGACCGCCACCTGGCTCAGCCCCGTGATTCCGCCCGGGCGACCATCCGCCAGATGTACGGCCTGATGATCACTGAATTCGAGCGTCGCGGCTGCATCCGGGGCTGCCTGCTGGGCAACCTGGCAGCGGAGATTGGCGCCGCCAGCCAGCAGTGCCAGCAGGCGCTGCAGAAAGGCTACCGGGACTGGCGCGAGCGCTTTGTACCGCTGGTGGAACAGGGCCAGCGCGCGGGCGAGTTCCGCGACGACATTCCGGCCACCGCACTGACCGATATTTTCTGGAACCATTGGGAAGGCGGCATCCTGCGCATGAAGCTGGAGGGCCAGGCCGACCTGCTGCGCACCGACCTGGACTGGCTTCTGGACCGCCTGATGGCACCCGCGCCCGCCCCCGCAACCTCCTGATTCCTGACTTGTCTCTTAACAACGGAGTAAACACTATGGCCACCCCCGGACTGAATGACGAGCTGACGCTGCAGCGCGGCGCGCCCATCAAGAACCGCCTGATCAAATCGGCGATGAGCGAACAGCTCGGCAATGCCCGACAGGACCCCGATGAACGGCTTGCCCGCCTCTACCGCACCTGGGCAGACGGCGGCATTGGCCTGGCGATGACCGGCAACGTCATGATCGATCGCAACGCCCTGGGCGAGCCCAAGAACGTGGTGCTGGATGAGCAGTCGGATCTGGATGCCTTCCGCCACTGGGCCGAACAGGGCCAGGCCAACGCCACCCAGCTCTGGATGCAGCTCAACCACCCCGGCAAACAGATCCCGAAGTTCCTCAACAGCCAGCCGGTGGCCCCCTCGGCCATTCCCCTGGGAAGCGGCCTGGACAAGCTGTTCGCCACCCCGCGAGCTCTGGAGGCGGACGAGATTGACGCCATCATCGGTCAGTTTGCCCGTTCCGCCCACCTGGCCAAGGAAACCGGCTTCACTGGTGTCCAGATCCACGGTGCCCATGGCTACCTGGTCAGCCAGTTCCTCTCGCCCCGGCACAACCAGCGCGAGGATGAGTGGGGCGGTTCTCCGGAGAACCGGCGCCGCTTCGTACTGGCCGTCTACGAGGCCATCCGCGGGGCGGTAGGACCGGACTTCCCGGTGGGCATCAAGCTCAACTCGGCGGACTTCATGAAGGACGGTTTCAGCGAAGAGGAGTCCATGGACGTGGTCCGGGCACTGTCCGAAGCCGGCATCGACCTCATCGAGATTTCCGGTGGTACCTATGAGGCGCCGGCCATGACCGGGTTCCGGGCCAAGAAAGAGAACGAGCGTGAGGCGTATTTCCTGGATTACGCGGATGCGGTTCGACGGCACACCGATGTGCCGCTGATGGTCACCGGCGGTTTCCGTTCTGCTTCGGCCATGCAGCAGGCGCTGGACTCCGGCGCGACTGACTTCATCGGCCTGGCCCGCCCGGTGGCCGTGGAGCCGACACTGCCGCGGACCCTGCTCAGCAACCCGGAGGCGAAACTGGCCATCAAGCGCCCCTCCACCGGCTTCAAGGGGCTCGACAAGGCACTGATGCTCGACATCACCTATTACGAGTCGCATCTCGCCCGTCATGCGGACGGTAAGAAGCCCAAGCCGGAGCTGAGTCCCTGGATCACCGTGGCGGGCACGTTCAGTGCCATGGGCGTGAACGCCTTCAAGCCACGCCGGGGCTGACTCAGACCCGGAAGTTGCCCACCAGTTGACGGAGTTCCCCGGCCAGACGACTCAGGTCCTCACTGGCCGCCTCCGTGGACTGGGTATCCTTCGCTGCCGCTTCCGCCACCTCAACGATCTTCTGAAGACTCTGGTTGATCTCTTCCACGGTGGTGGTCTGTTCCTCCGCCGCACTGGCGATCTGGACGTTCATCTCATTGATGGTCGACACCGCCTCGCGCACATGACCCAGTGATTCTTCGGCTTCGCTCGCCTTTTCCACCGTCGTCTCACCACGTTCCTGGCTCTGCTGCATCACTGAGACCGCCCGCTGGGCGCCGTCCTGGAGTTTCTGGATCTTCTCGTTGATCTCACCGGTACTGGTCTGGGTCCGACTTGCCAGGTTGCGGACCTCGTCCGCGACTACCGCGAAGCCACGCCCCTGCTCACCGGCCCGCGCTGCCTCAATGGCCGCGTTGAGCGCAAGAAGGTTGGTCTGTTCGGCAATGCCACTGATGTCGTCGACCATGGAGGTGATGTCGTTCACCGCCTGGTCCAGCTCGTTGATGACGTTGGCGCCGTCCTCGATTTCTCTCGCCAGGGTACGGATCGCCTCCGTCGCCTCCTGCACCACATCCCGGGCCCGAACGCCCTCATCGTCCGCCTTCTGGGTGGCCTCGGCGGCATTATTGGCGCTTTCCGCCACGCCATGGGCGGTACTGCCCATCTCGTTCATGGCCGTGGCGACCTGATCCGTCTCCGCCCGCTGGTTGTTGACGCCGCTGGCCGTACGCGCTGACAGGGTCTGCAGGGACTCAGTGGAGTCATTGATGTGGTCCGCGGTGCTCACCACCTCCCGCACCAGCTCCTGGATCTTGCTCACGAAACCGTTGAACGCGCCAGCCACGGCCCCGACTTCGTCCCCGCGGGAGACATCCAGGCGCTGGGTCAGGTCACCCTCGCCCCTGGCAATATCCTGCAGGGCCCCCTGGACATTGCGGATCGGTCGGGTCACCAGCCTCTGGGTCAGGAGGGCAACGATGCCTACGATGATCACGATCATCACCAGCGTCTGAACCACCGTCCGGATCAGGGAGTCACGCTGCATGGCATTGATCGTGGAAGGATCGGCCAGCACCGCGAGGCGGCCCACTTCATTACCATCATGACTCAGACCTTTCTCCCGCAGGTGCATCGCATCCTCCGGAACACTGTCACTGTCGACCGTGTCACCGGATTCATCCACACTACGACCAACGACAATTTCGCCTTTTTCATCAAAGACATAGATGCCGCCGATGCTGACCCCATTCATTTCGGAATCGACCAGCGTCTCCAGCTTGTCGAACTCATAATTCCAGAGCATGCCCGGAACACTGAGCGCCAGGCGTTCCATGGCCGCGCTGACCTCACGCTCCAGCTGGCGCTCCAGGGAGTCCTGATCCTGACTGTAGTTGAACGAGCCGAACACGAGCATCAGGGCAAACAGCACCAATGCGGTTATCAGCACGAAACGGAAAAGAATTGATCGGGATACAGGAACTTGCATGAACGGACCCTGTTGCTGCCGGAGTGGTAACTGAACGCACAACACGATTGCGACGTGAAGCCTAGTTAATAAAGGCGGCGCACACCATCATGGAATCGTAAGCGTTGGTTTCAACTCCGGGGTTCATTCCCCGCGATCCGCACCCCGGGTCAGGGCAACG
>JBNJEG010000012.1:0-30267 GCA_051745655.1 Pseudomonadota bacterium | reverse complement strand
AGACTGTTGCGGACGACCGGGCTCAAGCGTCTGCGCGGGACCTTGCTGGTGGTGCCCATCGTCAACGTTTTCGGGTTCCTGCATCAGTCCCGCTACATGCCGGACCGGCGTGACCTGAACCGCTGCTTCCCGGGCACCGAGAAGGGGTCGCTGGCAGGCCGCATTGCCTACCTGTTCCGCACCCAGGTGCTGGATCAGGCCACCCACGTGATTGACCTGCATACCGGGGCCAATCACCGCTTCAATCTGCCGCAGATCCGGGCAGAGCTGCGCAACCCGGTAACGGCGGACATGGCCGAAACCTTTGCCGCGCCCATCGTGATCAACGCCTCCCTGCGTGACGGCAGTCTTCGGGCCTGTGCGGATGCGGCGGATACCCCCGTCATCACCTATGAGGCGGGCGAGGCGCTGCGGTTCGACGAAGTCGCCATCAACACCGGTGTGCGCGGCATTCTGCGGGTCATGCGTATGCTGGAGATGCTGCCCAGCCGCCGGCGGGGCCGACACCGGCCCGCCAAGCGCTCCGAGGTGGCCTCGAACTCCACCTGGATGCGCGCCGAGACCGACGGCATCATGCGCCCCATTGCGGGCATCGGACACCGGGTAACGGAAGGCCAGCGGCTGGCGGTGGTGGCGGACCCCTTCGGCCGCCTGGAGTCGCCAGTCACCAGCAGCGTCAACGGCATCATCATCGGCATGAACAACCTGCCCATGGTCAACGAGGGCGAGGCCCTCTACCACGTGGCGGTGTTCGATGAGCTGGACGAGGCCATGAAGACCATGGATGCCTTCCGCGACCGCTACAAGCCGCTACAGGGCGAGGAGCCCATGGCGGACCATCCCTGGGATAACGATTTGGGCCAGGAGAGCAATAACAGCGACTCCTGACCCGGTTTCTATCGCTACAGGTGTTCCTCGGCGTATTCCGCCAGCGGTGAGCGCGGGACGCCCTGCAGGTGGATGTGGCCGCCGTGCTTGAAGCCCTTGAAGCGTTCGGTCATGTAGGTCAGGCCGGAGCTCAGTGAGTTCAGGTAGGCGGTGTCGATCTGGGAGAGGTTACCCAGGCACACCACCTTGCTGCCCGTGCCCGCCCGCGTGATGATGGTCTTGAGTTGGTGCGGAGTCAGGTTCTGGCTCTCGTCGATGATGATGAGGCTGTGCTGGAAGCTGCGGCCTCGGATGTAGTTCAGTGACTTGAAGTGCAGGGGGACCTTGCTGAGGATGTAGTCCACGCTGCTGTGCATGTTCTCATCGTCCTCGTGCAGGGCCTCCAGGTTGTCCACGATCGCGCCCAGCCAGGGCTCCATCTTTTCCGCTTCCGTTCCGGGCAGGAAACCGATGTCCTCGTCCAGCCCCTGGGTGCTGCGGGTGGCGATGATGCGCTTGTAGGTCTTACTGGCCACGGTCAGCTCGATGGCGGCGGCCAGCGCCAGGATGGTCTTGCCTGAGCCGGCGGAACCGGTGAGGTTGACCAGGTGCACGTCCGGGTCCATCAGCAGTTCCAGGGCCAGCGCCTGGTAGATGTCCCGCGGCGACAGGCCCCAAACCTGCTGGTGCATGAGGTCGTCCCGGAAAAGGTCCTCGATCACCAGCCGTTCCGGTTCGGTTTCCGTGATGCGGCCGATGAACCCCTGCTGGTCCAGGAGGAACTCGTTGATCTGGTAGTCCGCCATGGCCTCGGTGCGGGGGATCAGGTGTTCGGTGATGCCCTCGCGCTGGATGGTTTCCACCTTTTCCACGCCGTCCCAGAACGAGCCCTCGAACTCGTGGTAGCCGGTGGGCAGGTAGCGGACGTCATCCACCAACTGGTCTGTCTGGTAATCCTGTGCTTCCAGGCCGCAGCCACGCGCCTTGAGGCGCATGTTGATATCCTTGCTCACCAGGATGATGGGCCTTTCGGGCTGTTGGCGCTGGAAGTGGGCGAGCAGGTTGATGATGCGGTTGTCGTTGAGGTGGTCCGGCAGCCCGTGCTCAACGTCCTGTCCGCCCATGGCGATGGAAAGGGTGCCAAGCGGTTCCGATTTCTCGCCACGGCGGATGGGTACGCCGTTGTCGATGTCATGCGGGTCCGCGTCGCCGATCAGGCGGTCGATGGTCCGTATGGCCTGGCGGCAGTCGGCGGCGACGGCCTGCTTGCCGTTCTTAAGCTGGTCCAGCTCCTCGAGCACGGTCATGGGGATGACCACATGATGCTCTTCGAAGTTGAGGATGGCGGTGGGGTCGTGAATCAGAACGTTGGTGTCGACGACGTAGGTCTTGATCTGTGACTGGTCTTCCCGCGGCATGGGCTCGGTTACCTCAGGGCCGGTTACTGGGGTCAGGTGGAAGCCTCGGGGCCATCGGCGTCAATACAGCGCCGTGTCAGCTCCGGTTCCGCCACCAGCTTGAGCATGTCATAGGTCGTGATGATGCCGGTTATGGCCTCCTTCTCCGTCACGAAGATGCGATGCAGGTGTTCCGCCATCATGATGTCGGCGATGGTCCGGACGCTGGTGTCCGCCTCGACCGACATCACGCTGGGAGTCATGATGTCACGAACTTCCACGGGCATGCGAGTCATACCCTCGAACATCATCTGCCGGATCTGGCGGGCTTCCTGTTTCTCGTCCTCGGAGAGTTCCTTCTCCGGTTCGCCGCTGACCTGGTTCCAACGGAACTCGGCAATGTCCTTGAGCGTGACAATGCCGATGATGCGTTCACTGTCATCAATCACCGGACTCCCGGTGATTTCGTTTTCGGTGAGAAACTCCGCCAGTTGCTGCATGGTCCAGTTCTGGGGAACGGCCTTGACGTTCGGCGTCATGATGTCGTGCGCGGTGACGGCCATGGTTCAGCCTTCTTCTGCGTCAGTGGTGGGTTCGCTGTCATTGTCTGCCTCTTCCTCGGCAGGGAGGACATCAACGAGCTGGTCCTCGTCGTCAAAGGCCAAGTCGTAGCCCTGGTACCGCTCTTTCTGGACCACTTCATTAAGAGTGCGCAGGGATTTGTAGGGGATATCGGTCGCCAGGCGGTTCACCAGCCAGTTGGGAAGGGAGCCCCCCGGTGCCGCATGCTGGTACCAGACGATCCGGGTGCGGTCGTCATCCTCGCGGAAGAACTCATAGACCGTGGAGGATTCCGGCATCCGCACATAGTCGTCATTCTTTTCGACCTTGCCCTCGACGGACTCCATCTCAATGATGATGTGGTCCCGGCTGTCGCCTGTCCGGGTTTCGATATGGAGAACATAGTCGCGGTCAGTGACCGGCCAGGGCATGTCGTTGATGGAGTAGGCATAGCGGTCCCGGAAGCTGCCGTCCTCCAGATTTTCCGCATGGGAGCACTGGTGCACCCACTCCATGCAGGATTCCGGGTTGGCCATGACGGCCATGACGGCCTCCAGAGGGGCATCCAGCACTGTCTCCGCCCGGAACGCATCAATGCGCGAGTTTTCCAGATTCCGGGTACGGATCTCGATGCCATTGTCTTCGACGGCTTTTTCCCAGTTCTCATCGTTGGTGGGGACTTCCGCGTGAAGGCTGGTAGCCGCAAGGCTCAGGAGAAGGATCAGAAAAGGGGCTAAACCGGTTCGCATTGGCCTGTCCGGAAATTGAAGGGGACGAATGACTGTAGCATGGGCGCCGCACCACTTCTGCCGATTCATCGGCAGCGTCGGGTGACAGCGCCCCTGCGCCCCTATTGGGGGTCGGTGATTTCCTCGGGCAGCGTCACGTTCAGTTCCAGAACCGAGCAACTGTCATTGCGGTCAAGCTGGACCTGCACCTGGTCGTCGCGGATGGCCACGTAGCGCCGGATCACCGCGAGCAGCTCCTGCTGGAGCTCCGGCAGGTAATCCGGCTGGTCCCGGGTGTTACGCTCGTGCGCGACGATGATCTGAAGCCGTTCCTTGGCAACGGATGCGGACGACTTTTTCTTGGTCTTGAAATAATCGAAGAAACTCATCTCAGCCCCCGAACATGCGCTTGAGGAAGCCTTTCTTATTCCCATCGAGGAAGCGCAGAGGGCGTTCCTCGCCCAGCAACCGTGCCACGGCATCCTCGTAGGCGCCGCCGGCTTCGCTGTCGTCTTCCAGGATGACCGGCGTGCCCTGGTTGGAAGCATTGAGCACGGCCTGGGATTCCGGGATGACGCCCAGCAGGGAGATGCTGAGGATGTCGTTGACGTCCTCCAGCGAGAGCATCTCGCCGCGCTCGACCCGCTCGTTGTTGTAGCGGGTGAGCAGCAGGTGCTCCTTCACCGGCTCCCTGCCTTCTTCCGCGCGACGGGACTTGCTCTGGAGGATCCCCAGGATGCGGTCCGAGTCGCGTACCGATGACACCTCAGGGTTGGTCACCACGATGGCCTCGTCCGCGTGGTAGAGCGCCATCAGGGCGCCATGCTCGATGCCCGCCGGTGAATCACAGACCAGGTAGTCGAAGGTCTTGCTCATCTCGTCCAGAACCTTCTGCACGCCTTCGGCGGTCAGCGCTTCCTTGTCCCGGGTCTGGGAGGCGGGAAGGATGAAGAGGTTCTCGACCCGCTTATCGCGGATCAGCGCCTGGTTGAGCGTGGCTTCGCCCTGGATGACGTTGACGAAGTCGTAGACCACGCGGCGCTCGCAGTTCATGATGAGATCCAGATTGCGCAGGCCCACGTCAAAGTCGACGACGGCCGTCTTGTAGCCGCGCTGCGCAAGACCGGTGCTGATGGAGGCGCTGGTGGTCGTCTTGCCCACTCCGCCCTTGCCGGATGTCACTACTATGATTCGTGCCAAGGTTGTCGTCCTGTTGGTTGTGCTGTCGTTCCGTTAACGGGTCAGTGGGTCCACTGTCAGTACCTCGCCCTCGAGCCGGACCCTGGCCGGCGCGCGCCAGTCTTCGCCCTGAAGGTCTTCGGAGATTTTATAGTGCCCGGCCACGGACACAAGCTCCGCTTCCAGTGACTGGCAGAAAATACTCGCGCTGGTGTCGCCGTGCACCCCGGCGAGGGCGCGCCCGCGGAGCGGGCCGTAAATATGGATATGGCCGGCGGCGAGCACTTCCGCCCCCGCGCCAACGGGCGCCATGATAATGAGATCGCCCTCCGGGGCATAGACCTGCTGGCCAGAACGTACCGGCTGTGTGACCAACCGCCCGGAACCAGCCATGGCGGTGACCTCGGGTGCGGCTTCAGCGGTGTTCGCTGCGTCGCCCTCGCCGCCGGCCTCATCCGGTTCGGGAACTGGCCGTGGTGTGGCCGCACCGCCCCCCGGCAGCCACGCGAGGGCGGCGTTGCGGGCCAGGCGGCGGATGTCGTCATCGCCGCCGCGCACACCCAGTACCTGGATGGAATGGGTGCGGCAGATGCCGATCAGCTGGAAGAAATCCAGGTCAGCGGGGTTCCCTTCGTAATGATCCAGGCCGATCACCAGCGGCAGATCGCGGAAAAAGTTCGGGGCCTGCCGGATCTTGTCGCGCAGATCCCGTTCCAGGGCATCCGGGTCGAAATGGTGCAGCTCCATCACGGTCAGCGTCTGGGTAGCGCCGCGCAGTTCAAAGCAGGCGCGGTTTTCGGTTGCCGTGGCGGCGGGTTCGCTCATCGGGCTATCCTTTGTTGGGTGATCGCTGTCCTGACACGGGCTCCATGGCGCCCTAAGATACAGCCTGCACTGAATCCACGGCAACTCCGGAGACGCGCTTTGAGCCGCAAGATCATCCACTGCGACGCGGATTGCTTCTACGCGGCGGTGGAAATCCGGGACAATCCCGCGCTGGCGGGCCGCCCCATCGCTGTGGGCGGAGCCAGTGGGCGCGGTGTGGTGGCCACCTGCAGCTACGAGGCGCGGGCCTTTGGCGTGCGCTCGGCCATGCCGGTTTCCGAGGCCCTGCGGCTGTGCCCGCACCTGGAGCTGCTGCCCACGGACATGCCCCGCTACCAGGCGGTTTCGCGCGATTTCATGGCTATCCTGCGTGAGACGTCGCCGATACTGGAGCCGCTGTCCCTGGACGAGGCCTATCTGGACGTGACCGACATCGATCGCTTCCAGGGCAGCGCCACCCGCATGGCTGAGCATATCCGGGCACGGGTTCAGGATGAACTGGGCATTACGGTTTCTGCAGGTGTGGCACCGAACAAGTTCCTGGCCAAGATTGCCAGCGACTGGCACAAGCCCGACGGGCTCTGCGTGATCACTCCGGAGGAGGTGGCGGATTTCGTGCCACGGCTGCCGGTGACAACGCTGCATGGCGTCGGACCCCGCACCGCGGAAAAGCTGCACGGACTTGGCATCCACACCTGCGCAGACCTGAGGGAATGGTCGGAGCTGGCACTGCGGGAGCGTTTCGGGCGCTACGGGGCGCGCCTTTATGGCCTGGCCCGGGGTGAGGATGAGCGCCCGGTGCAGGTGACGCGCCCGCGCAAGTCGATCAGCGTGGAGAACACCTACAGCCAGGATCTGGCCACCCTGGCCGAGTGCCGGCGGGCCCTGGAGGGGCTGGTCTCGGATCTGCAGCGGCGCATGCGGCGCAAGGGCCTGGACAGTGGCGATGCGGGCCAGTTTGAGAAGCTGTTCGTGAAGCTGCGCTTTTCCGATTTTGAGACCCATACCCGTGAGATGGTCTGGCGCCGCCCGGAGCATCCCGGTGTGGTTGATTTTACGCCCCTGCTCGACACTCTCTATGGCGATGTGCCCCGCCCTGTAAGGCTTCTGGGGCTGGGGGTGCGCCTGCCCGAGGTCAAACGGGGTGGTCGCCAGCTGGCTCTGTTCGACGCTGGCGGTCGTCCCGTTACGCCGCCCTCAGGCGGGCAGCAGCGGGAGCAGGGCGATGAGCGCGGGGGCGAAGTGCAGGGCAATGAAAGCGCACCCAGCCCCGATGAGGCCTCCGGCGAGGACGTCTGAAGGGTAGTGCAGCCCCAGCACCACCCGTGAGGCCAGCACCGCCAGGGTGAAGGGCAGTACGGCCCAGCCCAGCAGTGGCGCCCCGTGGAACAGCAGCACCGTGAAACAGACCGCGTGCAGGCTGTGGCCGGATGGGAAACTGTAGCGGTCCAGCGGGGGAGAGCCGCAGTGAATGGCCGGGAAGCTGATAAAGGGGCGTTCGCGCACCAGGTAGGTCTTGAGAAGCTTGTAGAGCAGGGTGCAGGCTGCGCCGGTGAGCGTCATCAGGGCCGCCAGGGCCCAGCCCTGAAGGCCGTTGATGGCCGGCAGCATCAGGATCAGGGCATACCAGAGCCAGCCATCACCCAGCCGGCTCACTACCCGGAAGAAGGGGGTCACTGCCGGGAACCCCAGGCTCCGGTTGAGGCGCAGGCACCAGCGCAGTTCGGAGTGATCAATGCGGGTGAATACCCGCGACAGGCGTTGCGGCGTCATGGCCAGCGGCCTCCTCTGTAGGGTCCAGCAGGACCTGTTCGAACCGTTCCGCGAGCATGGCCCAGTCCAGTGTTTCCGCATGGGCCCGGGCGCTTTCGGCCATGCCCCGGCGGAATCCGTGCTTGTCCGCCAGCTGCAGCGCAGCGGCGGTGAATCCTTCGGTGTCGCCGACCGGGGCCTTCATGCCATTGACGCCGTGCCGGATGTGTTCCCGCGCCGCCGCCTGGTCAAAGGCCACCACCGCCAGACCGGAGGCCAGTGCTTCGGTCACCACGTTGCCGAAGGTGTCCGACTCGCTGGGGAACAGGAAGATGTCCGCGGAGGCGTAATGGCGGGCCAGGTCCTCGCCACGCCGGGCGCCCCGGAAGATGAAGTCCGGATGGGCACGCTCCAGGCTGTTCCGGAGAGGACCGTCACCGACGAGCACGAACCGCGCCGACGGGTGACAGTCGCGCAATCGCTCGAAGGTGACGACGGCCTGCGCCAGGTTTTTCTCCGCGGCCAGACGCCCGACGTAAAGCACCACGGGTCCGCCACTGCCAACCCACTCCTCCCGCAGGGCCGGGTTGCGCCGTGCCGGTTGGAACAGGCGGCTGTCGACACCCCGGCTCCAGACGTGGGTGTTGCGGATGCCCCAGCCTGCCAGTTCGTCGCAAAGAGTAGTGGTGGGCGCCAGCGTGCCCATGGTTCGATTGTGGAAGGCGACCAGGTAGCGTCGGATGAGCGGCTCCAGGAAACCGGCCCGGTAATAGCCACTGTATTGGTGGAAGTTGGTATGGAAGCCGGAGAGGCAGGGAATACTCTGCTCACGCGTGACGCTGGCCGCGCTCCATCCGAGCGGCCCCTGGGTGGCCACATAGACCGCATCCGGGCGCTGGTGGCGCCAGAGCCGACGCAGGCGACGGCGGGCGCCCAGACCAAACCGCAGCTCCGGATAGCCGGGCAGCGGCAGGCCCCGGACGCGCAGGGTCCGCTCCCCGTACAGCGAATCATGGCCAGCCGGCGGCTCATCCCGCTGGCAGGGGCGGATAATGGTCACCCGGTGGCCACGCTTGATGAGTTCACGGCAAAGGTTGCCCAGGGTGCCCGCGACGCCGTTGATCTCGGGCGGGAAGGTTTCGGTAACCAGTGCAATGTGCCGCGCCTGCATGGATGATCCTCCGGGCTCTTGACGACACCATCAGTGTCACCGGGCGTCATTACCGTTTGCTGACACCCCTGTGATGATTTGATGACGTGGCCCGGCATTGCGGTGGCCCCGGGATGGACTTAGCATGCGGGAAGAATCAGCGGGAGGTGACTGTAATGGAAAAACGCCAGCTTGGCCGGACCAGCATTGATGTCAGCGTCATCGGCCTGGGAACCATGACCTGGGGCGAACAGAACACCGAACGGGAGGCCTTCGAGCAGCTGGATTACGCGGTGGAGCAGGGGATCAACCTGATTGATGCCGCCGAGATGTACCCCGTGCCGCCGCGCGCCGAGACCCAGGGCCTGACGGAAACCTATCTCGGGAACTGGCTGAAGAACCGGGGGAAGCGGGATGACCTGGTGATTGCCACCAAGGTGACCGGGCGCAGCGACATGGACTACATCCGGGGTGGCCCGCGCCTGACCCGTGAGCAGATCCACCAGGCGGTGGACGACAGCCTGAAACGCCTCCAGACTGACTACATTGACCTCTACCAGGTGCACTGGCCGGAGCGTAAGGCCAATTTCTTCGGCAAGCTCGGTTACAGCCCCAGGGACGACTCGGATGCGGTGCCCATTGAGGAGACCCTGGCAGCACTGAACGAGCTTGTGGAGGCTGGCAAGATCCGCCATATCGGCCTCTCCAACGAGACAGCCTGGGGCGCCATGACCTGGCTGAAGGAAGCCGAGCACCGGGGCTGGACGCGGCCTGTGAGTATCCAGAACCCCTACAGCCTGTTGAACCGCTCCTACGAGGTGGGCCTTGCCGAAGTCTCGCTGCGCGAGGATTGCGGGCTTCTGGCCTATTCACCGCTGGCCTTCGGCGCCCTGAGCGGCAAGTACCTGGGCGGACAGAAGCCGAGCGGTGCGCGGCTTACGGAGTTCTCGCGCTTTACCCGTTACACCTCCGAACAGGCCCAGGAGGCCACCCAGGCGTACGTGAACCTTGCCGGGGAGCGCGGGCTTTCACCGGCCCAGATGGCGCTGGCCTGGGTCAACTCTCGCCCCTTCCTGACCAGTAACCTGGTAGGGGCGACGACCATGGATCAGCTTTCGGAGAACATTGAGAGTGCCCGCATCCGGCTCTCTGATGAACTGCTGGAACGGATTGAAACACTGCACCAGCGCTACACTTACCCCTGCCCGTGAGCCATCCCATGAGCGAGGAACGCACAAGCACTCACTTCCGGCAGGCCGAACGGTGTGCCGAGGAGCTGATCAGGCGCCTGGACGGGGATGTCCGGATTGCCCTCCCGCTGGGGCTGGGCAAGCCGGTACACCTGATCAACGCGCTCTATCGGCGCGCCTGTAACGACCCGAAGATCCGGCTGCATATCATGACGGCGCTCTCCCTGGAGAAGCCCGGCGCCGGCAGTTCGCTGCAGAAGCGTTTCATGGAGCCGTTCGTGGAGCGTGTCTTCGAGGGTGTTCCGGAGCTGGAGTACGCGAAGGCGGTGAGCCGGGGTGAACTGCCGGAGAACGTGACTGTCACCGAATTCTTCTTCAAGGCAGGCAGCCGCCTCGGAAACACCGATCAGCAGCAGCGCGTGGTTCTGACCAACTACACCCACGTGGTGCGCGATCTCCTCGCGCTGGGCGTGAACGCCATAGGCCAGATGGTGGCGCCGGAACCCGAGGGGCGGCAGGTCAGCCTGAGCTGTAACCCGGACCTGACCCTGGACATTCTGCCCCGGCTGCGCGCCCAGCGCGACGCCGGGGAGCCGGTCGTCATCGCGGGCGAGCTCAATCCCGAGCTGCCCTGGTTTGGCAATGACGCGGCCCTGGGCAGGGACACCTTCGATCTGGTGCTGGAGCCTACCAAACAGCCCATGCGGCTGTTCCCGGTGCCGGACCTGCCTGTGGAACCAGCGGATTACATGATCGGGTTCTACGCCGCCAACCTGGTGCGCGATGGCGGCACGCTGCAGGTCGGAATCGGTGCCCTGGGGTCGGCGGTGGTCTACAACATCCTCTTCCGGCACCGGGACAACGGCCTGTTCAACGAACTCGCCCGGCGCCTGGATGCCCACTCGCGTTTTCCGGAACTGGCGGCGATCGGGGACTCCGGGCGTTTTGAAGAGGGGCTTTATGGTTGCAGCGAGATGATGGTGGAGGGCTTTCTGCACCTTTACCAGGCGGGGATACTGCGCCGCCGGGTGGTGGCGGATAAGACCCTGCAGCGGTTGCTGGATGACGGCACCATCCGGGATCCGCTTGGCATCAGTACCCTGGACCGACTCTGTGAGGCGGACTGCATCGACACGGTGCTTAAAGCGCGGGACGTGCAATGGCTGGTGCGCTTCGGTTTTTTCCACGAGGAGTGTGAACTCAAGGGCGGGCGCCTCAGTCTGGGCGAGGATGCGGTGCGTCCGGACCTGAGCGACGACCATGCCCGCTCCCTGATTGCCCAGTATGCGCTCAGGGAGCGAATGGGTGGGGGCGTGGTGATGCACGGCGGCTTTTTCCTGGGGCCGGAGCGGTTCTATCAGGGGCTGCGGGAACTGGATGAGGAAGACCGTGCCCGGTTCGATATGACCAGTGTCGGCTTTGTGAACCACCTTTACGATCATCCCCTTGGTAATCAGGCACTCAAGACGGCCCAGCGCCGGCGGGGCCGCTTCATCAATTCCGTGATGATGCAGACCCTCAACGGGGCGGCGGTTTCGGATGGCCTGGAAGACGGCCGGGTGGTCAGCGGCGTGGGCGGCCAGTACAACTTCGTGGCCATGGCCCACGAGCTGCCGGAGGGGCGCTCCATCCTCGCGCTGAGGGCAACCCGCACCAGTGCCGGTCGGCCGGAATCCAACATCCGCTTCAATTACGGCCACTGCACGATTCCGCGTCACCTGCGCGACATTGTGGTGACCGAGTACGGCGTTGCCGATGTGCGGGGCCAGCCGGACGAGGAGGTGTACAAGCGCCTGATCTGCATTGCCGACTCCCGCTTCCAGAACGAGCTCATGCGCGAGGCGAAGAAAGCCGGCAAGATTCCGAAACACTGGAAAGTCCCGAAGGCACACAGCAATAATCTGCCGGGGCGGGTGGAAGAAGCCCTGGCACCGCTCAGGGATCATCATCAGCTGTTCCCGGACTTCCCCTTCGGTACCGAGTTCACGGAGACGGAGCAGGGGCTCACCCGAGCGCTCCAGTGGCTGCGCGAAGCGACCGGTTCGCGCCGGGGGATGCTTTCGGTACTGTTGCGGGCCCTGCGCCAGCCGGCACCGTCTTCCGCGGACAGACCCTATCTTGAACGCATGGAGCTGGTGCAGCCCGTGGGATGGCGGGAGCGACTGGAACAGCGGCTGGTGGTGCACGCATTGCGGGTAACCGGCGTGGCCCGCTCGTAACGATCAAACGCAATCAAGAGTAATAGCATGGCAGAACAACGGGTTTATCGACTGGCGTATCAGCTCAAGAATCGTGAAGGCGAGGTGGTCGATAGTTCGGCGGGCGCGGAACCGCTGCATTTTGTGAGTGGCTGCGGTCACATCATCGAGGGCATCGAGCGTGCCGTGGAAGGGCGTGAGGCAGGTGAGTGCCTGGAGGTGACAATACCGCCGTCCCTGGCCTATGGCGAGCATCAGCCGGAACAGGTCCGGAAGATGCCCCGAAGCATGTTCCAGGGCGTCGAGAAGCTTGAGGAAGGCATGAAGTTCCAGACCAATTCCGGCGACGACGCCCAGGTCGTCCAGGTGGTCGGCTTTGAGAACGACCAGGTACTGGTGGATGCCAACCACCCACTGGCGGGCTTTACCCTGTACTTTGATCTGGAGATCCTTGAGGCCCGGGAGGCAACCCCGGAGGAGATCGAGGCCGGAGAGCCGCTGGCGTGAAGTCACGCCTGACATGCAAACTCGCAATCAGTGTGTATACTTGTGTTACACAATATTTGATGCAAAACCCGGCGCCTGCGCCTCAATCCCGCGACAGGACTGACGATGGAAACAACAACTAAAGAGACGGATGCTGTGGAGCAGACCAGTGAAGCCTCGCGTGTTCTGATCGTCGAAGACGATGAACGGCTGGCGGAGCTGACCCGTGATTTCCTGGAGAAGAATGGCCTGGTGGTCTCGCTGGAGACCAATGGAGGCCATGCCGTGGAGCGGATACGGGACGAGACCCCGGACCTGGTGGTCCTGGACCTGATGCTCCCGGGTGAGGATGGCCTTGCCATCTGCCGCCGTGTGCGGCCCTTCTATAACGGACCCATCCTGATGCTGACCGCCCGCACCGACGACCTCGATCAGGTGCTGGGGCTCGAAATGGGCGCGGACGATTACATGTCCAAACCCGTGCGCCCACGCGTGCTGCTGGCGCGGATCCGGGCTCTGCTCCGCCGGATCAGCGAGCCGGCGGCACAGTCCGGTGATGGCGCGGCTCAGAGTGGCAATGGGGAGGCCCCAGAACGGCTGGTGTTCAACAACCTGGTGGTGGACCACTCCATGCGCGAGGCCTGGCTTGATGACGACAGCATTGACCTGACCAGTGCCGAGTTTGATCTGCTGTGGTTGCTTGCCAGCAATTCAGGGCGTGTGCTCAGCCGTGAGGAGATCTTCACGTCCCTGCGGGGCATTGAATACGACGGCCAGGATCGGTCCATCGATGTACGGGTTTCGCGGATCCGGCCCAAGATTGGCGATGATCCGGTTCACCCCCGCCGCATCAAGACGGTGCGCAGTAAGGGTTACCTGTTCGTCCGCGATGTCTAGACCTCAATGTCTCTGAGGGGCTATTACCTTCGCGTCTACGGGGCCCTTATCCTGATCGCGCTGGGGGTTACCCTGGTCGGTGCCGCTCTGGTGTTAAGCATCAACGGGGTGCGCGAACAGGCGTTCCTGGAGCATTACCCCAAACCGGTTCTGGACTGGTTTGCCCATCACCCCCGGGCGGTTGATCCGGTCAATGCCCGCACCCCGTCCGCGCAGCTGCGTCTTGTGCCGCGTCAGGCCGTTTCCCTCAACGATGTCGCGCGTGAGCGTCTTGACTACGGCCAGGTGCTGAGCCAGCGCCGTGGTGACGCGGTCTACTTCTATCGCCTGGCGCCGGAGGCCGGCGTGCTGGAGCTGCGTACCGAGGATCCCTACCGCCACGTGGCAGAGCTGACAGCCCGTACCTTTGTGCACGCCAACGGTCGATCCACGGAGTCAGGCCCTTCGCCGGCGGCCCTGGGCGCAGAACTGGGGGTTTTCGTAGAGCCACTGGTGAGCGCGGGGCAGTTGCCGGGCGGGTCTGTGATCAATCGCATTGCCAGTGGCGGCATCGTGTATCACCAGCCCGGGCCGCGTGAGGCGGCCCACAGCTATGCGGCCCTCAGTGACGGCACACTGGTGTCGATCGAGCACCCGTCACCTTTCCGGTTCTGGTCCTGGCCTCTGGCTCTGGTGCTGGCGGGGCTGGTGGCCGCTGTCCTGGCCGGGGTGGTGTACTACCTGTTGGCGGGCCTGCACCGTCGCCTGCGAGGCATTGAGGGCGCGGTCTCGCGGATTGCCCGGGGCGAGCTGGAAGCCCGTGTCAATGAAGGCGGCGACTCCATGGGGGGCCGGCTCGCCGATGCCTTCAACCGCATGGCGGATCACATCCAGCGTCTGGTCAGCGTCCAGAGCGAGATGATCCATGGTGTCTCCCACGAGCTGCGTACGCCAGTGGCCCGGATCCGGTTCGGGGTGCAGATGATTGAGGACTGCGAGGATCCGGAAATGCTGCGTTCGCAACTTGGCGCCATTGATGGGGATATCCAGGAACTGGATGAGCTCATCGATGAGATCCTGACCTACGCGCGCCTGGAGCAGGGGGGACCGATCATGGCCGTCCAGCGCCTCGACATTGCCGAGATTGTGGATCAGGTGGTCGAGGAACAGCAGAGTATCCGGCCAGAGCTGATCGTCGAGACCGAGATGTCCGAGGGTTCCCGGGCCCACGCTGAGGCGGATGCGGAGCCACGCTACATTCACCGCGCGATCCAGAATCTGGTGGGCAACGCCATGCGCTACGCCAGCGAGCGCGTCCGGGTGGCCTGCCATTTTGATGACCAGACCATGCGCATTGACGTTCAGGACGATGGCAAGGGTATCCCGGAAGAAGACTGGGACAAGGTCTTTACTGCCTTTGCGCGGCTTGATGACAGCCGCACACGCAGCTCCGGCGGCTACGGCCTGGGCCTGTCCATCGTCCGGCGCATTCTTTACTGGCACGGTGGGCAGGCGTTCGTCGGCCGCTCGGAGGCTCTGGGCGGGGCCTGTTTCACGCTTGTCTGGCCACGCCACCAGCCCCGGGACCAGCATGAGGGCAGCAGCGCTTAGGGAGGATCCGTCATGACCCGAATACTCGCCATTGATCAGGGCACCACCAGCTCGCGGGCCATCCTGTTCGATGAGGACGGCCGGCCCCGACAGGTCGCCCAGCACGAGTTTCAGCAGTTCTACCCGGGCGATGGCTGGGTGGAGCATGATCCGATGGAGATCTGGAACACCACGCACCGGGCCTGCCTGGAGGTGTTGAAGCAGGAGGGTATCACCGCCCGTGAAATAGCCGGCATCGGCATCACCAACCAGCGCGAGACCACCATCGTCTGGGACCGGGCCACGGGTGAACCCATTCATCGCGCTATTGTCTGGCAGGACCGCCGCACCACACCCCAGTGTGAGACGCTCAAGCGCGAGGGTTGGGAGTCGACACTGGTGGAGCGGACCGGACTGCTGATGGATCCCTACTTCTCAGCCACCAAGCTGGGCTGGATCCTGGACCACGTGGAGGGTGCCCGGGCGCGGGCTGAGCGTGGGGACCTGGCGTTAGGCACCATCGACACCTGGGTCCTGTGGAAGCTCACCAACGGGCGCGTGCATGCGACCGATGCCACCAATGCGTCGCGCACGGCGCTGTTCAATATCCATGACCAGCAGTGGGACCAGCAGCTGCTGTCACTGTTCAATATACCCGAGGCGCTGTTGCCGGAGGTGCGCGACAGTGCCTCCGACTTCGGTCGAACCGACCCCTCGGTACTGGGCGAGGCGGTGACGGTCGGCGGTATCGCGGGTGACCAGCAGGCGGCACTCTTCGGCCAGACCTGCTTTGAGCGCGGTATGGCGAAGAGCACCTACGGCACCGGCTGCTTCCTGATGCTCAACACCGGGAGTGAGCCGATCCGCTCCGAAAACCGGCTGCTGACGACGGTGGGGTACCGGCTGGAGGGGCAGACCACCTACGCGATGGAAGGCAGCATCTTCGTGGCCGGCGCGGCCATCCAGTGGTTGCGCGACGGGATCAGGCTGATCGACAGTGCGGACGAGTGCGAGGCCATGGCGGAGTCGGTGGGCGTTGAGAACCCGGTCTACCTGGTGCCTGCGTTCACTGGCCTGGGCGCACCCTACTGGGATCCGCACGCCCGCGGCGCCATCCTCGGGCTGACCCGGGACACGGGCATCGAGGACATCGTGACCGCCGGCCTGCAGTCGGTGTGCTATCAGACCAAGGACCTGGTCCGTGCCATCCAGAACGACGGTGCGCCACTGGAGGAGTTGCGAGTGGATGGCGGCATGGTCGTCAACAATTGGCTGATGCAGTGCCTGGCGGACATTCTCAACGTAGCCGTTGACCGGCCTGCGATCACCGAAACCACGGCCCTGGGGGCGGCCTGCCTCGCGGGACTCCAGACCGGTGTCTACGACGGACTGGACCGGATCCGGGAACGCTGGCAGGTGGACTGCCGGTTTGAGCCGGCCATGGCCCCGGCAGTGCGCGAACGCGCCTACCAGGGCTGGCTGGATGCGGTGGAGAAGGTGACGCGCTCGCGCTGAGTGCGTTCAGTCGAGGCGGTCGAAGCCCAGGATCAGCCCCTCGAGCAGTGCCTTCTGGGCATGCAGCCGGTTCTCCGCCTCATCCCAGACCACGCTGCTGCGATGCTCCAGCATGTCCTTTGAGATCTCCTCACCACGGTGCGCTGGCAGGCAGTGCATGAAAAGCGCGTCCCGGTCGGCCTTTTCCATGAGCGCCGGTGACACCTGGTAGCGGCTGAAGTCTTTCAGGCGTTTCTGCTGTTCCTCTTCCTGCCCCATTGAGGCCCAGACGTCCGTCACCACCAGATTGGCGTCGCGCACCGCTTCTTCCGGGTCGTTCACGATCCGCACCCGGTCCTGATTGGCGGCGACCAGACTGGTATTGGGCTCATAGCCTTCCGGGCAGGCCACCACCAGCTCGAAGTCGAACTGCAGCGCGGCGTTGATGTAGGAATTGCACATGTTGTTGCCGTCGCCGACCCAGACAACCTTCGCCCCCTGGATGGAACCGCGGTGCTCGCGCCACGTCTGCATGTCTGCCAGCAGCTGGCAGGGGTGGAAATCGTCGGTCAGTGCGTTGATGACCGGCGAGCGCGAAAAAGTTGCAAACCGCTCCAGGGTTTCATGGCTGAAGGTGCGGATCATGACCGCGTCCACCATGCGAGAGATCACGCGGGCACTGTCCTCCACGGGTTCGCCGCGGCCGAGCTGGGTATCCCGCGGCGAAAGGAAGATGGCGCCCCCGCCCAGCTGGGTCATGCCCGCTTCAAAGGAGACCCGGGTGCGCGTGGAGGATTTTTCGAAGATCATGCCCAGGCTGCGGTTGTGCAGGCTGTCCCGGCTGATGCCCTGATCACGCTCCCGGCGCAGGGCCGTGGCGTGATCCAGCACGCGGGTCAATTCATTGGTGTCCAGATCCAGCAGTGTCAGGAAGTGTCGGACCGTCATGCTGTGATTCCCTTTCTGGTGGGAGACTTACTGGCGCGGGCGGTCGCGGTCATCGGCCGCGTACAGTTTGATGATCCGGATCACCTGGTCCGCCAGGTAATCCGCTTCTTCATCCGTCATGGTCAGCGGCGGCAGCAGCCGGATCACCCGCTCCCGGGTAATGTTGAGCAGGATGCCCTGGACCTTGGCGAGCAGAACCAGCTCTGAACAGGGTTCCTTGAGTTCGATGCCCAGCATCAGGCCCCGCCCGCGGATATCCTGGATGTAGTCGGCGCCTTCCAGGTGCTCCCGGAAGCGGTTCAGCAGGCGTTCGCCCAGGACGCGCGCGCGCTCGGCAAGGGCATCCTCCTCCATGGCATCCAGAACCGCAAGGGCCGCCGCGCAGCCCAGGGGGTTGCCGCCAAAGGTGGAGCCGTGGCTGCCCGGGCCGAGCACCTGGGCTGCCTCGCCCCGGGCGAGACAGGCCCCGATGGGATAGCCATTGCCGAACCCCTTGGCCAGCGTGACCACGTCCGGCTCCACACCGACCTGCTGGCAGGCGAGGTAGGTGCCGGTGCGGGCATTGCCGGTCTGGACTTCGTCCAGCATCAGCAACCAGTTGTTGCGATCGCAGATATCACGCAGGCCGGGCAGGTAATCCGCATCCGGAATCGTTACTCCACCTTCCCCCTGAATGGGCTCGACCAGCACCGCCACGATGTTGTGGTTGGCTTCCGCGATGGCCTCCACTGCCTCGAGATCGTCATAAGGGGCACGGGCAAAGCCGCTGACCAGCGGCTCAAATCCCGCCTGGACCCGACGGTTGCCGGTGGCGGTAAGGGTGGCGAGGGTCCGGCCGTGGAAAGCGTTTTCCATGACAATGATGCCGGGGTTGCTCACGCCGCGCTGGTGGCCGTAATGACGGGCCAGTTTGATGGCGGTTTCGTTGACCTCGGCGCCGGAGTTGGCGAAGAAAGCGCCGTCCATACCGGTGAGGTCACAGACGCGGCGGGCCAGTTCCTGCTGCAGCTTACAGTGGAAAAGGTTGGAGCAGTGGGTCAGGCGCTCCGCCTGGTGGCTGATGGCGCGGGCAACCCCGGGGTGGCTGTGCCCAAGGCCGCACACGGCGATGCCGGTGAAAGTGTCCAGGTAGCGCTGGCCCTCGGTATCGTAGAGCCACATCCCGCGACCGTGCTCGAAGACAACGGGCAGGCGACCGTAGGTGTTGAGCAATGGCTGATGCGCCATGGCAAGGCCTCACTGAAACAAAAAAGGCAGCCTTCATAGCTGCCTCTGCAAAAGACCAATAGTAGCGTTAAACTCAGGGGCTGGCAAACCGGGCAGGGCCCAAAACCGGCATGGCAGGGAGCGACAGCGAATAACCTAGTGCAATGGTCAGGTATCGGTGTGTTCTGTAGAATGGAGCCCGTAACGATCAGCGTCCGTCAGCTGGAGGATTAATGGACATCAACGACACCATCAAGCAACAGATCAGTGATAACGCCATCCTTCTGTATATGAAGGGGACGCCTCAGGCACCGCAGTGCGGGTTCTCCGCAAAGACCGTGCAGGCGCTCATGGCCTGCGGCCAGCGGTTCGCCTATGTGAACATCCTCGATAACGACGAGCTGCGTGAAGGGCTAAAGACCTACTCCAACTGGCCGACTTACCCGCAGCTGTATGTGAACGGCGAGCTCGTCGGTGGCTGTGACATCATCCTCGAGATGCACGAAAGTGGTGAACTCCAGGAGGTGGTCAACAGTGCGGCCGAGGCGACCGGAGACGAGTCCGGCGCGTAGGGCGCCTATCGGGCGTCCGGCTCAAAGATGAGTCGGACGCTGAAGCGGCGCCGGCCCTCCGGTGGTTCCGGAAACGGCGTCGCTGCCAGGGCCGCTTCACGCGCAATCCCATCCAGGGTCTCAAGGCCTGAAGACGTTTCTATCCTGGCCCGCCTCAGGGCTCCGTTGGCCATCAGTCTCAGGTCCAGAACCACCTCACGGGGCTTCCTCATTTCCGCCATTGATGGCGTGTAGGCAACCTGCTGCGCGATCTTTTCCCAGAGTGCGATTTCATAATCGGAGCGTTGGCGCACCTCGTCCTGACTCAGCCTGGTGACGGGCGTATCCGCATCTGAACCAGTGACGGGGGAATCGGTGCCCGGTACCTGGATGATCTGGGCCCTGTCCACCGTTTGCTCGGACTGGGTCGTGGTGTCCTTCTGAGCCCGTGCTTCGGGTTGTGGGTCGGGGTCGGCGCTGGCCTGCTCCGGGCTCCGATCCGTGTCTCCCTCTGTGCTGGCATCCGCAGGCAGAGAGCTCTCCTCTTCGGTGTCAGTCTGCGGTTCCGGCTGTGTGGCAGAAGCAGCCCGGGTTGTTTCAGGAACGGTCTGAGCCTGGCTGGTGCTGGGTTGGGCGCCGGCCATCGCAATGCGGACGCGCACCGTCGGCTCCGATCGATCCGGTTCCGGCAGTGACAGCCAGCTGTTTACCAGCGTCGCCAGCGCCACATGCAGGAACAGGGCAACCGACAGCGCCAGTACAAGTGGGTAAGGGGTTTGTTGGTACGCGGGCTCGGTCATGCACTCCAGGGCCGTATGGACCGCCCAGTTCAGCCGGCCTTACGGTTCAGGCCTCCGACAACGGCGTCCAGCGCGCGGTCGATGAGGGCCCCTTGCTCAAGCAGCACCATACGACCGCGCCTGAGCTCGTGGGCCAGCTCGGCGCGGCTCTTCTCCACCACCTTCAGGCCCATCCGATTGACGAACACAAAACTGTCGGCATCGTCGATTACATCGGACAGCTTACAGCGGAAGTGGGTGCCGTTGACAAGGCTGAACTCGATCCAGTCACCCACGTTGATGCCATCCAGGGTTTCGTAATGCTCCGCCATGGCTGCATCCTCGAGCGCCTGGCTCTGTTTGACAGCGGTCTTTGCCAGGGGGGCGGGTGCAGGGGGCGGGTTGTCTTCGGCTGCCTCAGCCAGTGCCTGCTGGCGGAAAGCCTGGCTGAGCTCGCGTTTGAGCTCGGCCATAGTATCGTCCAGGTGATTAGCGTTGTAGGAGACTTCCTCAAGCCCTGCCCGGATCGTCTTGATCAGCGTGGGGACCACGCGGACCCATTGTTCGCGCTCATCGCTTTCGGACTGGGGGCGCAGGCACCACAGCAGGTCGTCGACGGCCCGCACCCGTTGTGCCCAGCGGTGTTCACTGTCATCCCGCAGGTAGGCGAGGAACATTACCCGGCTCCAGCCCTGGGTCAAAAGCTTGTGAATGCTCTCCGGCACGTTGCGTCCGTTCAGCCGCTCCTGCAGGACCCGGTCGACGGTCTCCTGGGCTTTGCGCGACTTGATGCGGCCGCGCTCGGCTTCCCGGGTGCGCTGCTCCACCAGGCTCGCCTTGCGGTTCTCGCGCTGGAGGAACTGCTCGAACTCGTCGTAGAGCGTTTCGAACAATCCGGTGTCACCATCGAACTCATCGAGGATCCGTCTTACCACCCGATGGATCTCGTTGTAGAGACGGTCCCGGTTCTTTTCGTTGTGCTCGCTCCACCCAATGCCTGCCCGTGCCAGGGCGTTCAGAAGCTTGCGTGCGGGGTGTGAGGGCTTGCTGACGAAGGACCGGTCATGCACCACCACCTTGAGGATGGGGATCTGCAGTCGGCTGATCAGGGCCTGGATCGGAGGTGACAGGTTGCGGTCGTCCAGAATGAACTCGAAAAGCAGGGCGACCAGGTTGATGAGATCCTCATCCATGTTCTCGAGTGCGGCCGTGGATCCCTGGTTCTCCGACTGGCGTTCGAGCAGTTCGCCGACAATGCCGCGCAGGTCTGGCCGGTCAGGCGCACCGCTGCTCAGGTCATCCGGTACCTGTGGTTGCGGGATTCTGGAAAGCAAATCGTACAATTCCCTTTTGGATACGATGTGGAACGAATCAGAGGGCGCGTTGCCCATGCTGTCCGTGCTGTGACGGCGGTAGCCGGACAGCAGTGAGCTGATGCTGGCCAGGAATTCACTGGCGTCCTCGCCGTTCTCGCGCTGTGTCGGTTTGCGAGCTGCGGGCTCCGGGCGCTCGTGGTTTTCCGTCGCCGGCCGTTCGCGCGCCTCCTGTTGCTGCGCCCGATAGCGGAAATTCGGCATTACGCCAGCCTGTATCAGGATGCGGTTGGCCTCATCCAGTACGATGCCGAGGCTGGCGAGCACATAGCGGTCGAAATGCTTGAGGAGGATCAGCCATTCCCGGATCTGGATGTCGAGATCCCCGCAGGCCTCCCGGAAAGCGCTGCAGAGGTGCTCCGGTGCCAGAGGGTTCACCGGGTGCTGTTCATCCTGGCCGGGATACAGGGCAGTGAGCCGTGCCTGGAGCTGCAGCAGCGTGCCCTGGAAGCTGACGGTGGCCTTGGTCACCATGGCGTTGATGGCGACCTGTTCCTCAAGGGCGTCGTTGTCGACCAGCGACAGGTTGTCCGCGTCGACGCTCTCTGTCAGGTCGCCAGCGTCTTCGGCATTGCTTCCCGGAGGGACCCGGAACAGATTGATGAGCCCTTCCCGGAAGAGCTTCTCGATGCCCTTCCGCTTGATACGGATCTCGCGCATCGTCTCAAAATAGCGATTCTGGTCGTTGTTGCTGCGGGCATTGTTGGCCAGCTCGAACAGGGTGTCATCGATGGCTTCAAGCGCGCCGCCAAGCAGGTCGGTCAGGCCGGGCAGGACCGTATCGCGGACCTTACAGACCTCGCTAGGCAGGGTGTCGCCACCACGCCGGGGGTGACCGGGTGGAACGGAATGAATGCCGGACTGATCGTTCATGGTGGGCCCCCACTGGATATCCTGGCGCGCGCGGCAGGTACTGGTCACTCAGTGTACAAACACTAAAACAAAATAACAAAGTGTTACTTGTCCGGGGTCTCATTTTCTGAATTGTCAGAATTCGGGGGCATTTCCGCTGGATGAATACGAACGGTACGGATCACGTTGTCCTTGATTTGAAGGGTCTCAAGGCGCATGCCGTGCAGCTTCAGGCAGAGGTTGCTTTCGGGGATCGACTCCAGGTAATCCGTGATCAGTCCGTTAAGGGTCTTGGGGCCGTCGGTGGGCAGGTTCAGTTCGAGTGCGCGGTTCAGGGTCCGGATCGGGGTGGTGCCGTCGACGATGGTGGTGCCATCGCTTTGGGGCAGTATGTCCTGGCTGCTGCTGGAGGCGAAGTCCGTGGTGAACTCGCCCACGATCTCTTCAAGAATATCCTCGAGGGTCGCGATACCCAGGACGTCGCCGTACTCGTCCACCACGATGCCGATGCGTCGGCGTTCCTTCTGGAAGTTGAGCAGTTGCGTGTGCAGCGGCGTGCTCTCGGGAATGAAGTAGGGCTCGCGGCACAGCTGCATCAGCATGGCCTTGTTGATGTCATCGGTATGAAGAAGGCGGCTGATATTGCGCAGGTGAAGAATGCCCACCGTATTGTTGATGTCGCCCCGGTAGACGGGGAGGCGGGTGTGCTGGCTGCCGCGCACCAGCCGGAGTATCTCGTCGATCGGGTCTTCCAGGTCGATCCCCACGATCTCGTTGCGGGGCACCATGATGTCGTTCACCGTGACCTTCTCCAGATCCAGAATGCTCAGCAGCATGTCCTGGTGTCGGCCTGGCAGCATGGAGCCGGATTCGTTCACCAGTGTGCGCAGCTCCTCGCGGCTGAGGTGGTCCCCGCTCTGGTCGCCGTCCAGTCGAACGCCCATTAATCGCAGCAGGTTGTTGGTGATCAGGTTGAGGATCCAGACCACCGGGTAGAGAAGCTTTAGCAGGGGCCTGAGCGCATGTGACGCCGGGAAGGCAATGCGCTCGGGGTACAGGGCTGCCAGTGTCTTGGGGGTGACTTCGGAGAAGATCAGGATGACGATGGTCAGGCCAATGGTGGCAATCGCCACGCCGGCATCGCCCCAGATCCTGACCGCGATCAGGGTGGCGATGGCCGATGCGAAAATATTGACGAAGTTATTGCCGATCAGGATGACCCCGATCAGCTGATCAGTGCGAGCGAGCAATCGTTCCGCCCGAAGTGCGCCACGGTGTCCCGTCTTGCTCAGGTGCCGCAGCCGATAACGGTTGAGTGCCATCATCCCCGTCTCGGAACTCGAGAAGAACGCGGAGAGGATGATCAGAAGGATCAGGATCGCGCTGAGCGTGGTTAACGAGGCTTCGTTCAAGGTTGAGGGTCCATATCCATACGGTGGTCGTCAGAGGATGACGTCAATGACCAGGCGGCTGCCGAAGTAGCCCAGAGTCAGCAGGATGCAGCCGGCCAGGGTCCAGCGACTGGCCACGGCGCCGCGCCAGCCACGGATCTGGTGGCCCAGGATCAGTGCGGCGAAAACGAGCCACGCCAGCAGGGTGAAGACAGTCTTGTGGGCCAGCTGCTGCCCGAAAAGGTCCTGAACGAAAACAGCGCCGGTGATGATCGCCAGGGTGAGGATCGCGACGCCCACGTGGATGAGCCCGAACAGCAGCGACTCCATGGTTTCCAGTGGTGGCAGTACACGCACGAGAAAGCCGCTGTGGTGGGCTTTGAGGTGGTGGTGCTGGAAGTAGAGCAGGATTGCCTGTATGGCCGCCAGCGCCAGGAAGCTGAAAGCGGTGATCGCCAGGATGACGTGCAGCAGCACGCCCAGATTGGATTCGTCGATGACCCTGGGTCCCGCATAGAAGGCAAGCTTGGCGAGGATGCTGACCAGGGCCAGCGGGTAGGCGATCAACAGCAGTGGCTGTACCGGGTAGCGCAGCGACAGAAGCAGCACCAGCCCGGCGAGCAGCGCGGCAATGGCCGTTCCCGCCACCAGTACGGACAGGTTGATCCCGTCGTCGAGGATCATGAAGCGCGCCGCGAAAGTCAGGTGCGCCGCCACGCCCAGGATGCCCGCCAGACTGGCCAGCCAGGCGGGGTAATCGGTGCCTGAACGGATTCGGAGTGCTTGCAGTAGCGTTCCCGCACCGTAGAGGATGACAGCGGTGAAGGCGATGATGGTCGTGCCCATGTGTATTGGTATGACCGGCTCCGGTTCGTCTCCAGACGCTCAGTCTGGTTATAATGGCGTTAAACATCAACCGACAATTGCGGGCGTCCATGTTTGATAATCTGACCGATCGGCTCTCCGGGAGCCTCCGCAAGATCTCCGGCCAGGCAAAGCTGACCGAGAACAACATCAGTGAAACCCTGCGCGAAGTGCGCATGGCGCTGCTCGAGGCGGACGTAGCGCTGCCCGTGGTCAAGGACTTCGTCGAGAAGGTGCGCCAGAAGGCCATGGGCCAGGAGGTGATGCGCAGCCTTACACCGGGGCAGGCGTTCATCAAGCTCGTCCAGAATGAGCTGGAGGCGGTCATGGGGGCCGCCGAACCGCTGAAGCTTGAGGGCAAGCCGCCGGCGGTGATCATGATGGCCGGCCTCCAGGGCGCGGGTAAGACCACCAGTGTGGCCAAGCTGGCGCGTTATCTGAAGGAGCGCGAGAAGAAGTCAGTGCTGGTGGTCAGTGCCGACGTCTATCGCCCGGCGGCCATCAACCAGCTGGAGACGCTTGCCGGTGAGGTGGACGCCACCTTCTATCCGAGCAGTACGGACCAGGATCCTGTCACCATCGCCAATAATGCGGTTGATGAGGCGCGCCGGCGTTTCATCGACGTGGTCATTGTGGACACGGCGGGTCGCCTGCACGTCGACGGTGACATGATGGACGAGATCGGGCGGCTGAATAAGGCGGTCCAGCCCAACGAGACCCTCTTTGTGGTGGACGCCATGAGTGGCCAGGACGCGGCCAACACCGCCAAGGCCTTCAGCGAGGCATTGCCGCTCAGTGGCGTCATCCTGACCAAGGCCGATGGCGACGCCCGGGGTGGTGCTGCGCTCTCGGTTCGCCACATTACGGGTAGGCCCATCAAGTTCCTGGGCGTGGGCGAGAAGAACGACGCGCTGGAGGTGTTCCATCCGGATCGGATCGCCTCGCGGATTCTGGGCATGGGCGATGTGCTCTCTCTCATCGAGGATGCCGAGCAGAAGGTCGACCAGAAGAAGGCCCAGAGGCTCACCAAGAAGATCAAGAAGGGCAAGAAGTTTGATCTGGAGGATTTCCGGGACCAGCTCCAGCAGATGAAGAGCATGGGCGGCATGGGCGCGATGCTCGAGAAGCTGCCCGGCATGGGTCAGTACCAGGAGATGGCGGAGAAGCAGGTCAACGACAAGTCCATCGGCCGTATGGAGGCCATCATTTCCTCCATGACGCCGCATGAGCGCCGCTATCCGGATGTCATCAGCAGTTCCCGCAAGCGCCGCATCGCCTCCGGCTCTGGCGTCCAGATGCAGGAGATCAACCGTCTTCTCAAGCAGCACAAGCAGATGCAGAAGATGATGAAGAAGATGGGTAAGAAGGGCGGCATGGAGAACATGATGCGCGGCATGCAGGGCATGATGGGGCAGGGCGGCCCCGGTGGACCGGGCGGTGGTCCCGGCGGTATGGGCGGTGGCGGCATGCCTCCCATGGGGCGGCGCTGACGCCTGTTATCAATGCTTTTCAGGGGCGGCGTTTTACAGTAGAATGCCAGCCCTTTCGCACGGGCGTAACTTTGCCCGTGACAGCCGGTTCGCATGCACAGGCTTGTCGGAACTGATCACTTGAACGCAACAGGACAGTCGCTGAAATGGTAACAATCCGTTTGACACGAGGCGGCGCCAAGAAGCGCCCGTTCTACCACGTCCAGGTCACGGACAGCCGTAAGCCCCGTGATGGCCGTTACATCGAGCGTCTCGGGTTCTTCAACCCGGTGGCTCGCGGCAACGAGGAGCGTCTGCGCCTTGACACCGAGCGTGCCCAGTACTGGATCGACCAGGGTGCCCAGCCCACTGAGCGGGTGAGCAGCCTGCTGAAAGAGGCGGCTTCCGAGTAACGGAGCTCAGTCCATGGGGGGCGAGGAAACGGTACTGGGGCAGATCACCTCGGTGTACGGGGTTCAGGGCTGGGTAAAGGTCTATTCCTATACCGAGCCCCGGGACAACATCTTCCAGTACCCCAGCTGGACCCTGGTGGATGGGCGCTCCCGGAGTCGAACGGTTCGCGTCGCTGCCGGTAAGCCTCATGGCAAGACGTTGATCGCACGGCTTGAGGGTGTCGAGAGCCGCGACCAGGCAGCTGACCTCTGTGGTCTGGACATCCGGGTAGCGACCAGTGAGTTGCCGCCGCTCGAAGAGGGTGAGTACTACTGGTATCAGCTCCAGGGGCTGCGGGTCCGGACCTCGGATGAGGGCCACGACCTGGGGGTTGTGGATCACCTGATCGAAACGGGGTCCAATGACGTGCTGGTGGTGCGTGCCGACGCGGCCAGCATTGACGGCAGGGAGCGGATGATTCCTTTTCTGCCGGATGACATTGTTCGGTCGGTCAACCTGGAGGAAGGCGTCCTGGAGGCCGACTGGGATCCGGAGTTCTGAGCCGGATTCACTGGAGAGAGGCGCCTGGGTTGCGCGTTGCGGCAGTCAGTATATTCCCGGAAATATTCCGGGCCATCACCGATTACGGGGTGACCGGGCGGGCTGTCTCCGAGGGGCATCTGGTGCTTGATTGCATCAACCCCCGGACCTATACCCATGACCGTCATCGTACGGTCGATGACCGGCCTTACGGAGGCGGTCCTGGCATGGTGATGAAAGCCGAGCCGCTGGAAGCCGCCATTGATGACGCGGTTGCGCGGGTCGGCGAGGGTGCGAAAGTGATTTACCTCTCGCCCCAGGGGCGGGTTCTGGACCAGTCAAAGGTTGAGTCACTGGCGGTGGAGCCGGGGCTGGTTCTGCTCTCGGGGCGATATGAGGGCATCGACGAACGCGTGCTGGAGTCGCGGGTGGACGAGGAAATCTCCATCGGCGATTACGTGCTCAGCGGGGGCGAGCTGGCCGCCATGGTCCTGGTGGATGCGGTTGTGCGGCAGATCCCGGGGGTGCTCGGGCACAGTCAGTCAGCAGCGGAGGATTCCTTCGCGGATGGGCTGCTGGACTGCCCGCACTACACGCGCCCTGAGACGCACCGCGGGCGCAGCGTGCCGGAGGTACTGCTCGGTGGTGATCACGAGCGGATCCGGCGCTGGCGGTTGAAACAGGCATTGCAGCGGACGCTGATCCGGCGTCCGGAACTGCTCCGGGAACGGAAGCTGACCGTCGAAGAGCAGCGACTGCTGGCGGAAATTGAAAACGAACGGCCGGATGGCGGGTCGGATTGGTGACACATTTAGGAGCGAACGAAACGATGAGTGGCAATAAAAGCATCATCCGAGAAATCGAAAACGAGCAGCTCAAGGAGTCCGTTCCCGAGTTCGGCCCGGGTGATACCGTGGTCGTCCAGGTGCGGGTGACCGAGGGTAACCGCGAACGTCTCCAGGCCTTCGAAGGCGTGGTGATCGGTAAGCGCAATCGCGGCCTGAACTCGTCGTTCACCGTGCGCAAGCGCTCCTATGGCATTGGCGTTGAACGGACCTTCCAGACGCACTCCCGCCTGATCGACAGTATTTCGGTCAAGCGCCGCGGTGATGTGCGCCAGGCGAAGCTTTACCATCTGCGTCAGCTCTCCGGTAAGGCCGCTCGGATCAAGGAAAAGCTTGACTGAGGAACGCAACGAGCAACTGGTTGCGTTATTCAGCGAGTCGCTCTGGCTGGAATCCGGCCTGAGCGACCGCTCCCGGCTTTCCTACGAAAGTGACCTCAAGCAGTTCGGGCGCTGGCTCGCTGGCCAGCACCCCGGGAAAGATCTTTCCGGGGTGGACCGAACCTGTGTCATGGATTATCTCTCCAGCGTGCTGTCCGCCGGTGCCCGATCAAGCACCGCAGCCAGGCGTCTTTCCTGTCTCAGACGATTCTACCGCTACCTTCTGCGGGAAGGGATGATCGACGAAGATCCGACCCTGCGTCTGGACAATCCGAAACTGGCCCGTCGCCTCCCTGACACGCTCACCGAGGCCGATGTGGAAGCCCTTCTGGATGCGCCCGTGATTGACGAACCCATTGAGCTGCGCGACAGGGCCATGATGGAGCTGTTGTACGCCTGTGGCCTGCGTGTCTCGGAACTGGTGGCATTGCGGCTTTCCCAGGTTAATCGCCGTCAGGGGGTGGTGCGGCTTCTGGGCAAGGGTAACAAGGAGCGCCTGGTGCCCATGGGCGAAGAGGCCCTGGAATGGCTGGAGCGCTATCTCAATGAGGCCCGGCCCGGACTGGCCGGAAGTGCGGGCACTGATGCCCTGTTCCCGGGAAGTCGTGGCGGTCACCTGACGCGTCAGGCGTTCTGGTATCGGATCCGGCGCTATTCGGTGCGCGCTGGTATCCACAAGCCGCTATCGCCTCACACCCTGCGTCACGCGTTTGCAACTCACCTGCTTAATCACGGTGCCGATCTCCGGGTCGTCCAGATGCTGCTGGGGCACAGCGATCTGTCCACTACCCAAATCTACACCCATGTGGCCCGGGAGCGATTGCAGCAGTTGCACCAGACCCATCATCCTCGGGGCTGAGCAACGACAGAGTGCCGGAAATCCGGTATCCTCGGATGCACTGGAAATCAGAACCCGGAGTTGAGCATGAGACGTTTTACAGCCGCTTTCCTGATGCTTGCCGCAGGGCTGCTTGCGACAACGGTGCAGGCGGAGTCCGCCGAGGAACGGATCCGTGAGCACCTGGAAAAGAGTATCCCTGATATGCCCATTGACAGCATCCGGGAGACGGAGCGTGAGGGGCTGTACGCCGTTGAGGGCGGCGGTAACCTCATCTATACCACCGCCGACGGCCGTTACGTGTTCACCGGCCAGATGCTGCGCCTGGGCGATGATGGCATTGCCAACCTCACCGAGGAGAACCGTACCGAACAGCGGCAGGAGGCGGTCAAGGAGCTGGACAGCAGTGAAATGATCCGGTTCGGGCCGGAAGAGGGCGAGGTCAAGGCGGACCTCTATGTGTTCACGGACACAACCTGCGGGTATTGCCGCAAGCTTCACCGTGACATGGAGGCGCTGAATGACCTGGGCATCCGCGTGAACTATCTGGCCTACCCGCGGGGCGGGCCCGGCAGCGAGGGCGCTCAGCAGCTCAACGCGGTCTGGTGTGCCGACGACCGTCGCAGCGCGATGACGCGTGCCAAGCAGGGCGAATCGGTTTCTGCCGGGGAATGCGAGACTCCGGTGCAATCCCACTTCCAGATGGGGCGGTCCTTCGGCGTCAGCGGAACACCGGCGCTGGTTACCGAATCCGGCCGTATGATCCGCGGCTACAAGCCGCCCCAGGCCCTGGCTCAGGAGCTCGGACTCGACGGCTGAGGCATCCCTGACGCTGGGAACCGGTCGAGTTTTTTTCATGCGGCAAAGCGTATAACATGCGCGTTTCCCCGGTATTGACGCGCATTTGCTAATCGAACTGAGAGGTGGTCAGTTGAAGGACGTGAACATCGGAATCTGTGGTCTCGGGACTGTTGGTGGCGGCACCTGGGAGGTCCTGCAGCGCAACGCGCGGATCATTGCGGGTCGCGCCGGCTGCAATCTGCGCGTGGCGCGTGTTGCGAACCGGAGCCCCCGCCCGGACCTGGGCCTGGGTGACACGCCGTTCTCCACGGACGTGAACGATGTAGTCAACGACCCGAACATCGATATTGTCGTTGAGCTCATCGGTGGCTATGACGATGCCCGTCGGCTGGTACTGGCCGCGATCGAGCAGGGCAAGCACGTGGTCACAGCCAACAAGGCACTGATCGCCCTGCACGGTAATGAGATATTCGATGCCGCCCGTGAGAAGAACGTCATTGTCGCCTATGAGGCGGGTGTTGCCGGTGGCATTCCGGTCATCAAGGCGATCCGGGAAGGGCTGGCGGCCAACCGGATCCAGTGGCTTGCGGGCATCATCAACGGTACTGGCAACTACATCCTCACCGAGATGAGGGCCGGGCGCGACTTTGATGAGGTTCTGAAGGAAGCCCAGGACCTGGGGTATGCCGAAGCCGATCCCACCTTCGATGTGGAGGGCACTGATGCAGCCCACAAGCTGACCAT
>JBNJEG010000011.1:0-31130 GCA_051745655.1 Pseudomonadota bacterium | reverse complement strand
CGTTGGCGCTTTGGATGACCCCGCGCAGGTTGGTTGTGCTGATGAGTCGCTCGTCCGCGCCGAAGGTCTCTTCGCGACCGGTTACGGGCAGGTTGGTTCTCATGACTGTCCCTCCTGGGCGACGGGTATCAATAAAGCGGCTCGATGATTACAGAAAATATATGCCTTACTGAAATAAATATATGACAGCCGACCGATATTGCAACGCAATAGGCGCCTTGCTCCCTCCATGAGGCGGAGCAGTGACACGGGAGCCGCGCCCGATTCAATCTGTTACAGTAGCCATCCGTGCAGCTTTTCTGAGGGATAAGATCGTGTTGCTTTACTGGCCCCTGATTACTGCCAGTTGGATTCTGCTGCTGCTGACGGCTTTTCCGGCTTTCGCCGACTCCCCCCTGCGCGTGGCCGTGGCCAGCAATGTCGCGGATGCGGCCGAGGCCATCGTGGAACGTTTTGAGGCTGAGACGGGCCACGCCGTAACCCTCTCGACCGGGTCCACCGGCAAGCAATACGCCCAGATCCGCCACGGAGCCCCCTTCGAGGTATTCCTCGCCGCTGATAGGCGCCGCCCCCGATTGCTGGCCGAGGCCGGTAAAGCTGTCGAGGACAGTCGCACCACCTATGCCCGTGGTCGGCTGGTGCTCTGGAGCCCCGGTGAGTCGCTTGTGGACCCTGAGGGCGAGGTGCTGGCCACGGACGATTACGCCTACCTGGCCCTCGCGAATCCGCGCCTTGCCCCCTATGGTCGCGCGGCGAAGCAGGTGCTCGAGGAGCGCAATCTCTGGGAGGCGCTGGACGGCCGGCGTGTGATGGGTGAGAACATTGCCCAGACCTTTCAGTTCGTGCGCACGGGCAGTGCGCCCCTGGGGTTCGTGGCGCGTGCCCAGCTGGAGGCGCCGGGTCGCAGCGTAGGCGGTTCGCGCTGGCTGGTTCCCAAGGCACTGCATGATCCCATCGAGCAGCAGGCCGTGTTGCTGGCAGACGAGCCCGAGGCCCGGGCTTTCCTTGACTACGTTACGGGTGAGCAGGGACGGGCCATTCTGCGCGACCATGGCTACGAGGTGCCCTGATGCCCGATACCGCTGACCTGACCGCTCTCTGGATTACCCTGCAACTGGCGGGCATCAGTACCCTGATCCTGCTGGTACTCGGCACGCCCCTGGCCTGGTGGCTGGCGCATACCCGCTGGCGCTTCCGGTTCGTGGTGGAGGCGATGGTGGCGTTGCCACTGGTGCTGCCGCCCACGGTGCTGGGTTTCTACCTTCTGATCGCACTCGGGCCGGAAGGGCCCATCGGCGGTCTGATGGAGTCCCTGGGCGGTCAGCCGTTGGCGTTCACCTTCACCGGGCTGGTTATCGGTTCGGTGATCTACTCACTGCCGTTCGTGATCCAGCCGCTGCAGAACGCTTTTTCCGCGGTTGGTCACGGGCCCATGGAAGTGGCCGCGACGCTGCGTGCTTCGCCTCTGGACCGCTTCTTCACCGTGGCCGTGCCCCTGGCGGCACCCGGGTTCCTGACGGCGGCGGTGCTTGGCTTCGCCCACACCCTGGGGGAGTTCGGCGTGGTGCTCATGATCGGCGGTAACATTCCAGGCAGCACCCAGGTGGTCTCCATTGCGGTCTATGACCATGTGGAGGCACTGGATTATGCCAGTGCGCACTGGCTCTCCGGCGGGTTGCTGCTGATGTCCCTTCTGATGCTGATGGTGGTCTATGCGATCAACCGGCGTTTTCTGGTGGTGCGGCTATGAGCATTGAACTGGGGGTCCGGCTCGATCGGGGGGATTTCAGCCTGGACCTGGCCCTGGAGTTGCCCAGCGCCGGCGTAAGTGCGATTTTCGGGCCGTCGGGCTGTGGCAAGACAACCCTGCTGCGGATTATTGCAGGCCTGGAGCGTTCAGCAGTAGGGCAACTGCGGGTGGATGGCCAGACCTGGCAGGGTGCTGGCCGTTTCCTGCCGCCACACCGCCGCTCCGTCGGCTATGTGTTCCAGGGGCCCAGCCTGTTCCCCCACCGCAGCGTGGAGGGCAACCTGCGTTACGGGCTGCGCCGGAGCCCGAGCGACAACGATGCGGCACGCCTGGAACAGGCCATTGAGCTGTTGGGCATTCGTCACCTGCTGGCGCGGCGGCCACACCAGCTTTCCGGAGGGGAGCAGCAACGGGTGGCCATTGCCCGGGCGCTGGCCGTGAGGCCAGCCCTGCTCCTGCTGGATGAGCCCATGGCTGGTCTGGACGACGAGCGTCGCCTTGAGATCCTGCCCTATCTGGAGAACCTGCACCGGGAACTGGCGCTGCCGATGGTCTATGTGAGTCATTCCCGCGAGGAAGTCGCGCGGCTTGCGGATCACCTGGTCCTGATGGACGAAGGCCGGGTTCAGGCGGAAGGACCCCTGACCGATGTCTTTTCGCGCCTGGACCTGCCCACGGCCAGCCACCCCGAGGCGGAAACCGTGATCGATGGCGTTGTAGCGGATTACGATCCGGATGATCGCGTGACCCGCGTGGATTCATTTGCGGGCCCACTGTACGCGGTTCTGGGGGAGCTTGAATCGGGACTTTCGGTTCGGCTTCAGGTCCGGGCACGGGATGTGAGCGTGGCGCTGACCGCGCCGCAGGACAGCAGTATCCTGAACGTGATGCCGGCGCGGATCGAGGATATTGCGGATCAGGGAACCGGGCATGTCATGCTCCGGTTGCGGGTAAGGGATGCCATCCTTCTGGCCCGTGTCAGCCGTCGCTCCGCGCGGGAACTCGCGCTGGCGCAGGGCCTTGAGGTCCACGCCCAGGTCAAGAGTGTGGCGCTGCTGGGGTAGCCCCATGAATGCATCCCGGACTTTCTACGAATCCCTCCCGGCACCCGGCCTGCTGGCGGACCTGTTGCTGCTGGTGCATGCCGCCATCGTGGCCTTTGTGGTAGCCGGCCTGATGCTGTTTCTTGTGGGCGGCTTCCGGGGTTGGCATTGGGTTCGCAACCCCTGGGTCCGGTATGCACACCTCGCCACCATTGGGTTCGTGGTGGTGCAGAGCTGGCTGGGCCGGCTCTGCCCGCTGACCCTCTGGGAGCACGAACTGCGCCGGGCATCTGGGCAGTCGGCGCATGAGCTCGGGTTTGTCGAGTACTGGGTGGGGGAGCTGCTCTACTACGACCTGCCAGGCTGGGTCTTCGTGCTCGGTTACACGGTGTTCGCCGCCCTGGTTGTCGCCGCCTGGTGGTGGCTGCCGCCGCGCCGCTTCACCACTCGCGTTCGCTGAAGGATTCGGTGCGATAGCGTTTGACCATCAGCGACGGGGACCAGTGGTCAGCGGGCAGGCCAGCCTTGCGTTTGAGCTCCCGGATGAAATCCTCCGGGTCCGGAAGCGAGTCCCAGACCGCCGGCAGGAAGGTTCCCCGATGAGGGCCATCCTCCAGAACCAGTCCATCCTCGCCGGGCTGGATGGTTGCCAGAAGCTCCGGCTCGGACGCCACCGGCAGCGGCTCGGGTGTGGATAGGATCGAGAGATCGATGGTGATGCTGTCGAACTCCCCGGAGGCCAGTGGTGGAAAGCGTGGATCCCGGAACGCGGCGGCCCAGGCATGGTCGGCCACATCGACCACCAGTGGCTGGCGCGCCTGTAGGGTGCCGATGCAGCCCCGAAGGCTGCCGTCCGCACGATGCAGGCTCACGAAACTGGCGCCTTCGGCCTGCAGCGGTTCCGGCCAGTCGGCAACGGTCACCGCCAGCGCGTGGCCGTTCATCAGTCCTTCCCGGACGCTGTTGCGGGCCAGCTCAAGGAGCTGCCGCCGATGGCCCGCTGTCAGTGGTTCAGTGGAAGACATAGGCCCCATAACCCACAACGCTGTCCCTGGGCGCGCCCGCATCGCCGGAGTTGCGAAGGTCCAGGACATGGCCCTTGAGGCCCTTCTCGCGTGCCAGGGAGAGCAGTCCGTTGATCGGGTGGCGCCCGCAGGCGTCGCCATCGCGCACGTCTTCGTACCGCAGGTTTTCGATCGCCTCGGAGGTGGCCCGGTCGCGCCTTACGGCGCTGTCATAATCCATGAAGTGGCTCAGGTCCGAGCTGATCACGATCAGCGTTTCCGGCCCGCCCCAGACTGACTCCAGAAGGCCGCTCACAGCGTTCACGCCGGCTTCCCCCACGACGATGGGCAGCAGTTTGAAATCGCCCAGTAGTGTCTGGAGGAAGGGGAGGTGGACTTCCAGTCCGTGCTCCTGGGCGTGGGCATCCTCCCGGAAGACCAGGTCTGGGTGTTCGCCGACCAGCTGCTCGAGCGCGGCCTGGTCCAGGGGAACCTCGCCCATCGGGGTGGCAAAGCACGCGGCACGGCTGGCGGCCATGCCCCGGAAGGGCACGCGGTGACTGGGCCCGAGAAGGACCACCCGGCGGATCCGATCCGCCGCCGCGCGTAACGGCGCGTAGGCCATTCCGGCCACGGCGCCGGAATAGCGGTAACCGGCATGGGGGCCGATCAGCGCCTTGGGCGGCGGGGCGTCGGTGTGGGCGTCATCCAGAAACCCCTGGACCTGGTTACGCAGCAGGCTGGGGTCATTGGGGTAGAAAAGCCCGGCGACGGCGGGCGGTCGAACCACCTGGTCCATTGTGCACCTCCTTTCCGTTCCCCTCTGTTCAAAGATGGGGATGACGCCGGCGCGCGACAAGGCTGGGCAGTGCTGTCGCCGCGGCCCTATACTGGGAGTATAACGCCTGTCAGGCGGGAGGTGACCATGGGTGTGAGGATATCGAGTGACCGTTTCCCGACAGCCTACTGGCACTGGCTGGACGATGGCCGCATCCAGTGCGACCTGTGCCCGCGTGCCTGTAAGCTGAAAGAAGGCCAGCAGGGCCTTTGCTTCGTGCGTGCCCGGCATGACGACCAGGTGGTGCTCACCACTTACGGGCGCTCCAGCGGGTTCTGCGTGGATCCGATCGAGAAGAAACCCCTGAACCATTACCTGCCCGGCACCTCGGTCCTGTCCTTTGGTACGGCTGGCTGTAACCTCAACTGCAAGTTCTGCCAGAACTGGGACATGAGTAAGTCCCGCGAGATGGACACGCTGGCGGACCAGGCGGAGCCGGAGACCATCGCGCGGGCCGCCGAGGATCTGGGCTGTCAGAGCATCGCCTTCACCTACAACGACCCGGTGATCTTCCACGAGTACGCCATCGACGTGGCACGGGCCTGCCATGAGCGCGGCATCAAGGCGGTGGCGGTGACCGCCGGCTACATCTGCGAGGAGCCACGGAAGGAGTTCTTCCGCTACATGGATGCGGTGAACTTCGACCTCAAGGCGTTCACGGAGCGGTTCTATCACAAGATCACGGGCAGCCATCTGCAGCCGGTGCTGGACACCCTGGAGTACGTGCGGAACGAGACGGATCTCTGGTTTGAGCTGACGACGCTGCTGATCCCCGGGGAGAACGATTCCAGCGAGGAGATTGAGCAGATGAGTCAGTGGGTGGTGGAGCATCTGGGGCCGGACATTCCGATGCATTTCACGGCCTTCCATCCGGATTTCAAGATGATGGATTACCCGCGCACGCCGGCTGAGACGCTGACCAATGCGCGCGAGGTGGCCATGAAGAATGGCATTCGGTACGCCTATACCGGCAACGTGCACGACGAGGCCGGCGGCAGCACTTACTGTCACCACTGCGGGCAGAAGCTGATTGGCCGTGACTGGTTCGTGCTGAGTGACTGGAACCTGACGGCGGATGGGCACTGCACGAATTGCGGGACGCAGTGTGCCGGGGTGTTTAATGGGGATCCTGGACGCTGGGGGGCTCGGCGCGTTCCTGTGCGACTCGCGGAGTGGCGTTAGCGACACCCATCAGGTTTGAAGAGGGGAGGCGGGGAACGCTCGTAGGGAAGCTCGGTCGCCAGGGATGGCGACCGCGCAGCGTCCATGGATGGATTTATAGCGATTCCCGGAGAGCGTTACCCGCCTTCCCTCCTACGAAAGCCTCCCATTCCTGAGACAGACCTGGATTTATTCGACCAGTTCGTCGTGCATCCGTATTTCATTTTTCAGGGTCTGGTGCACCGGGCAGCGGCTGGCGATCTGGAGCATGCGCTGGCGCTGGTCCTCGGTCAGGTCGCCTTCGATGGTGATGTGGCGTACCAGTTCATCCACCTTTCCGGATCCCGTCTCGCACTCCTCGCAGTCTTCCGCGTGGATCTTGCGGTGGGAGACTTCGCAGATGACGCGCTCCACCGGGAGTTCCTTGTGGCGGGCGTACATGTTGATGGTCATGACGGTGCAGGCGCCGAGTGAGGAGGCCAGCAGGCCATAGGGGTCCGGGCCGCGGTTGGTGCCCCCGCTGGATTTGGGTTCGTCGGCGACGAGTTCATGCGGGCCGGCCTGGACGCGGCAGAGGAAGCCGTCATCGGTGCGCCCGGTGACCCGGGCGCCTTCGGGCGTGGGGTTGGTCTCCGGGTCCAGGAAGCGGGCGGCCCAGGCAGCGACGACCTGGGCGGCGTATTGGGCGTCGGCGCGGCGCGAGAGCAGGTGGTCGGCATCGTCCAGGCTGATGAAGCTCTTGGGGTGAAGGGCAGCGGTGTAGATCTGCTCCGCGTTCTCGATGCTCACGGTCCGGTCGTGCGGGGCATGCATCACCAGCAGGGCGCGCCGCAGCTTGTGCAGGCGCTCTTTCAGGTCGTGGTTGCGGGCGTCCTCGATGAAATCCTTGCGGATGCGGAAGGGGCGGCCGGCGAGATCGACTTCCGCGCTGCCGTTTTCCTCGATCCGTTCCAGATCCTTGCCGAACTGCTTGAGCACGTGATCCGGGCTCGACGGTGCGCCGATGGTGGCGATGGCACGGACGCTGTCGAGCCGTTCGGCGACGGCCAGGGCCGCCGAGCCGCCCAGGGAGTGGCCGACCAGCAGCTGGGGCGCGGCGTAGTGCTGGGCAAGCCAGCCGGCAGCGTCTTCCAGGTCGTCGAGGTTGCTGGAGAAACTGGTGTCGGCGAACTCGCCCTCGCTCTCGCCCAGGCCCGTGAAGTCAAAGCGCATAACGGCGAAACCGGCGCCGGCGAGGGCGGCGGTGATGGTGCGCGCGGCACGGACCTGACTGCCGCAGGTGAAGCAGTGGGCGAAAATCGCCGTGGCCCGCCAGATGCCGCCCGGCGGCAGCTCGAGGGTGCCCTTGAGAGTGAGGCCGTTGCGGGACTGGAATTCAATGGCGGGCATGGCGGATCTCCTTGCGGGTCAGTGTGGCTGTCCCGCAGGAGACACGCACGGGCCGGCTCTGTTTCAGCCGGCGGGCTGGCTCGGCTGCGGGATGTACTTGCGTCCGTACAAGGTTAACAGAAAGCCGAAGAAGAACATCAGCACGCCGTAGACCGCTGAGGGTACGGACATGGTCTCGGATTCCAGCAGGTTGAGGGTGACCAGCAGACCGATTGTGCCGTTCTTGATGCCCAGCTCCACGGCAACCGCCATGGATTCGCGCTGGGTCAGCCCCGCGACCCGGCTGATAGCCAGGGCAATCCCGATACCGGCGAGGTTCAGTGCGATGGCGGCCGGTCCGGCCTGGCTCAGCAGTTCGCCCAGCTGGTCGCGCACCCCGTAGACCAGCGCCACCACCAGTGCCGCCAGCACGACGCCGCCGAATATGCTGACAATGCCTTCGGCCTTTTGGGCTTTTTCCGGGAAGTAGTTGCGCAGGATCATGCCAATGGTGATCGGCAGCAGCACGATCAGCCCCAGGGTCATGATGGTGCGTTCAATGGGCAGGCGTATGGCCTCGTTTTCGCCCATGTACATATCCAGTGCGAGGTTGGTGAACAGTGGCAGCGAAACGATGGTGATCAGGTTCGCCAGCACCGTCAGCACAATGGAAAGGGCCACGTTGCCCCGGGCCATGAGCGCGAACAGGTTGGAGGTGGTGCCCCCGGGGCAGGCGGCGATGACCACCAGGCCAACCGCGATCAGCGGTGAGAGGTTGAACACGGCAATGATGAGGAAAGCCAGGGCAGGCATGATCAGGATCTGGGCGATGGTGCCGACGATGATGCCGCGCGGGTAGACAGCCACCTGGCGGAAGTCCCTTGGGGTCAGGGTCATCCCGATCCCGATCATGATAATGAACAGAGAGACAGGCAGTCCGATCGAGATCAGCGGGCTGGCTTGCATGGGGCCGGGTCCTTTTGACACTTATTATTGTGAATCCGGGTTCAATAATGCCGGAGGGATGCATAAATGCCAATTGTGAGCCCGAGGGATTTCGTAACAAAGGTTTACGTTGACGTCAGATCCGGGGCACGTGCCGCCGTCGTAAGGTGCTACTCAATTACATGAAAAATGACGCACCGGAGCCACTCGCATGCCCTTCAACCTTACGATTGCCCAGAGACTGGCCCTGGGTTTTGGAATCATCGTCGCCTTGATGCTGTGCATTGCCGTAATCGGGGCGATGAGAGTGGACTTTATTGATCGGACCCTGACCGAGGTCAATGATGGGGCATCTCCGAAACAGCGTCAGGCCATCAACTTCCGGGGCAGCGTCCACGACCGCGCCATCGCCATTCGCGATGCGGTGCTGGTTCGCGACGATGCAGCGCTTGAAAAGCACCTGTCGGAGATCCGGGAGCTGAAAGCGTATTACAGCGAGTCGGCGGATACCATGGACGAGCTGTTCCGCGACACTGAAACCACGCAGCGCGAGCAGGCATTGCTGGAGCGGATCGAATCGATCCAGACCCGCGCACTGGACGTCACCGAGACAGTGCTTCAGCGCCGCCAGGACGGTGATATCGATGAGGCACGCCGCTATCTTCTGGAGGAAGTCTCGCCAGCTTATTCAGAATGGCTGAGCCGGGTGAATGACTTCATCGATCATCAGGAAGGACTGATCCGGGACGATGTCGGCGCTGTGCGTGACACCGCTTCCGGCTTCCAGTTCTTTATTTTTGCGGTAGCCGGCGTGGCGGTGCTGGTGAGCATCGTTGTCTCCTGGCTGTTCATTCGCCGGCTGCAGACAACACTGGGCGGTGAGCCGCACGAGGTGTCCCGCGTGATCCAGGGCCTGGCGGACGGCGAGCTGGACCAGACGATCACCACCCGTTACCCGGACAGCGTCATGGGGACGCTGCAGACCTGCCTCAAACGGATCGCCGGCATCATCGACGATGTCCGGGCCTCAGCGGACCAGATGACGGAAGCCTCCACTCACCTGAGTGGTGTCTCGGACCGCAACAATGAACAGATGCAGGTTCAGTCCAACGAAGTGGAGCAGATGGCTGCGGCGGTTAATGAGATGGCATCCTCCGTGGAAGAAGTGGCCAGCTATGCCTCCCAGGCGGCGAACGCCACACGCAATGCCGATAAGGAGGTGGAGAGCGGCAACAGCACGGTTCAGGCAACGGCAGCCAGCATGAACCAGTTGGCGGAAACGCTGGAGAGCGCCGCCCAGACCGTGGAAACCGTCTCCAGGGACAGCTCTGAAATCGAGAAAGTGACCCAGGTCATCAATGAGATCGCGGACCAGACCAACCTGCTCGCCCTCAATGCGGCCATTGAGGCGGCCAGGGCGGGTGAGCACGGTCGTGGTTTCGCGGTTGTGGCGGACGAGGTCCGGTCACTGGCGTCCCGAACCCAGGAATCCACCCAGGAAATTCATGGGATGATCAACAGGCTCCAGGAGGGCGCGGGTAACGCCACCCAGGTCATGGAGACCAGTCGGGATCTGGCCAACAGGACGGCCGAGCAGACCAGCGAGGCGGAAACCGCCCTGGACCGGATCCGTCATGAGGTGGGCGCCATCAATGATATGAACGCCCAGATCGCCAGCGCGGCGGAGCAGCAGAGCGCTGCCGCGGAAGAGGTGAACCGGAACATCACCCGCATTCGGGATGCCACGGGTGAGGCCGCCAGTGTGTCGGATGACGTGGCCAGGTCGAGTCACGACCTGGCCGGCCTCGCCGACGGCCTCACATCGAAGGTCCGGTTCTTCCGGATCTGATGCTCAGGCGCTCTCGTCGCCCTCGGGCTTTTCACTGCCCTGGTGGGCGAGCGGGGAGGCCGTATCCAGCCGCGGATGGTTGTCCATGAACTCGCGGTGGGGATCAGAGACGCTGTCCAGCTTCTGCAGTGTGCCCTTGATGGCGTGAATGGCCGCCAGTACGTCCTGGGTGTTCCCGGATTCGGAAATGGTGTGCATGTTCCGGATCGGGAAGCCGATGGAGGTGGCCGCGCAATCCACGCTCGCCAGTACGCCGGCCATGCCGTCAGTGCCGGTGTCCGGGCCGACCACATCACGCTGGAAGGGAATCTCCTGCTCGCGCGCGGTGGTCTCGAAGAAGCGGTTCAACTGCTCGCTGGCAATGGCACCCACGGACATGGTGAAGCCCTTGCCCATTTCCTGCGGGTTCATGCGGCGGTCGCCGATGCCGGGGGCCGCCTTGTAGTCGTGGTTCACGTCCACGCCGATCAGTGCGTCCGGCTTGAGCTCACCAGCCAGAACCCGGCTGCCGAAGCGCCCGATCTCCTCGTAGGTGGCCATGGCGTAGAGCACCCGGATCTTCTCTGTACCGCCGGCCTCGGCCATCAGGCGCGCGACTTCAGCAGTGGTGAAGCAGCCCAGACCGTTGTCCAGGTAGGCCCCATAGAAGGTGTTGGGGCTGAAGCCCTTGCGGATGGGGCGGTTGAGAAGGATGGAATCGCCCGGGCGCACGCCCAGATTTTCCACCTGCTGCTTCTTGTTCTCGCCGTGGATCTGCAGCTCCAGATAGAGCTGCTCCTTCTTGATGCCCTTTTCACCACTGCGCACGGTCGGTTCCGCAAAGTGGATGGCGCCCAGAGCCTCCACGGTGCCGCCCTCAATGACGCGATAGCTGCCCGGGTTCTCCGGGTCCTCACTGAACAGCTTCACCTCGTGACCGATGAGCGTGGTCGGCAGGAAGGAGTCGCTGTTGATCCAGATCTTGCCGTCGTCGCCGATGCTGCGCACCTGCATCCGGATCTTGTCCGCGTGGCCGATGATCATGACCTTGAACATGTCCTCGCGCCCTGGGTGGCTGTCGAGAACAATGCCCGCGTGGCCCTTGAACTGGTGGATGTGCCAGTCCTTTGGCGTGACGCGTTCGAGATAGGGCTTGAGCACGCCATAGGTCATTGCCGCCTCGATACCGATCGGGCTGGGCGCGGCCAGGATGTCGCGCATGAGCTCGAACTGGTCATCGGGCATGGGGGTGTTCCAGGGCTGGTTCGATTCGGTCATCGCGTTGTCTCTTTCCTCGGTTCCTGGGTCGACTCTATCGGTCTGAAAGGATACCCCTTAAGCACGGGTCCTGGCCATTGGGGATTATGGTGCAGTTGCTAACAGTTAATGTCCGAACTATACATTCGGTGTAAAGTAATTGACAGGACTGACCCAAGTGGAGGCCTGGCACGTTGATGAAACCTTTCAGCCTGTTGTTGGCTCTGCTTCTGCTACCGCAACAGGCGTTGACAGGGGAGCGACCGGAGATCGTGATTGCGGCCGATCAATGGTGTCCCATCAACTGCTCGCCGGACAGTGACCAACCCGGTTTCATGATCGAGATCGCACAGGCGGTATTCGCCGAGGCGGGGTACCAGGTGGATTACCAGCTCATGCCGTGGTCCCGTGCGGTCGTCTCCGCGCGGGAGGGGAGTGTTGATGCCATTGTAGGGGCTTTTGTTGGCGATGCCCCGGATTTCGTCTTCCCGGAAAACGAGCAGGGTCGGATCGGGCCGGCGGCGCTGTTTACCCGCTCGAGCAGTGACTGGGTCTACGACGGCGAGTCATCCCTGGATTCGGTCGAACTCGGTGCGATCCTTGACTACGACTACGGCGATCCTCTGAACAGCTACATAGCGTCCAACGCCTCCGGGTACCGGGTACAGGTGATGACCGGGCATTCGCCCCTGGAGAAAAACATTGAGAAACTGCTCATGGGGCGGATCGATGTGGTCGTCGAAGCCGAGCCGGTTTTCCTCTACAAGGTGGAAGATCTGGGGGTGCAGGATAAGGTGCGGCACGCGGGAAATGCGACCCCTCGACAGAACGCCTATATTGCGTTTTCGCCAGAGCGGGGCAGTTCCAGGGAATATGCGCGAATCCTGTCTGAAGGGATGGAAACCCTCAGAGCCTCTGGCCGATTGCAGCGGATCATGGCCCGCTACGGCCTGGAGGACTGGCACCAAGATCCGTTGGATGATCCAGATCCGTCATGACGCCCTGATCGGCCACATCAATGGACCGGTACCGGGTCGGGTAACGGCGAATCACTTCCCGGCCGCCTTCATCCCCCTCCAGCCGCTCCAGATCCGGCCAGTAGGCGCGACCGAACAGCACCGGGTGCCCGGGCAGGCCCTGGCAGACGGGGCGCACGATCATGTTTTCCGCCGCGGCCCGGCTCAACCGCTCCAGGGTATCGGTCCGGATCCAGGGCATGTCACCCAGGCATAGGGCGACCGCCTGGGCCTGTTCTCCCTTCAGGGTGCGCACGGCATCGGCAATGCTGCTGCCCATACCATCGGAGGCATGGAGAGCCCGGATGAGAGGGGTATCGCTGGGCAGATTAAGCGCCGCGAGGGTGTCGTCGGCCCCGATGACGACCCGTACATCGCTGAACGCCAGGCGTAGGCTCTCAACCGTTGCCGCAAGCAGCGTGCGTCCATCGGGCAGGGTGGCGATGCGCTTGTCCGCATCACCGAAGCGCCGGGATGCGCCGGCTGCCATTACAAGCGTGATCAGCGTCATGGCACTGCTTCCAGCCAGTGATCTCCGCGCCAGTATAGTCGGGAGAACCGGCCAGAGCCTAGCAGCGGCCGGATGAGGGAGGCCTGGGCGGATCCAATCTTTTCTCCAGGGCGTACTAACCAGTAGCAGCCGAAGAGGCTGCCAACCTGTAACTGGACAAAATTGTGTTGGTAAAGGTGTTCAGGGTTCTGACCGTACTGGGAGTGGGTTTGTTGCTGGCTGGCTGCGCAGGGTTATTACTGGGCTTTGTGGGCGTGCTGGATTTTGCTGATTTTGATTTCGGCGAGTCCGCAGGCGTGCGGGTGCTGGGGTCCCTGGCCGTAGCGGGCAGCCTTCTCTGTGCAATCGGCTTTTTCGGTCTTGAACACCGTTAAGGGAATCAACGGCTCAAATCAGGGTGGACTCATGTTTCAGAAATCGGATTTTTTCATCATCTTCGCGGTCGCAATCTCTTTCGTGATTTCGGCCTACCTCTGGTTCGTGGTTGGAGATCGTGAGCAGGCAATATTCACTGCGATCTGGATACCGTCAATCTTCACCTTTGGGATCTACTTCAAGCTCTGCGCGCTGATGGGGAGAAAGAAATGACACTTAACCTCATCTTCCCCGCCATTATTGTGTTCGTGTTGATGTTCATAGGTGTTGTATTGACGGTTCTTGAGTTCAAACACGAGGAACGCAAGCAAAGAGAGCGCCTAGAAGGGCGGAACAACCCGGACGGGCGTCGCTCGGATTAGCGCGGAGCACCTCAGACCCGTCATTCCAGGACGCGGCCCCGTGGCGGTACCCACGGGCCTTTAGTCCAGGCTGTCTGACGTCTTCCAGCGTCATTCCAGCCTGTTTTCCTGCCATTGAATCGGCTAGGGTCACGATTCTCTTACACTCAGAATCAGGTGACGCCATGGCCGACTTTGTTCTTCATCATTACCCCATGTCTCCGTTTTCGGAGAAAGTCCGTGCTATGCTCGGTTACGCCGGGATCAGCTGGCAATCGGTGACCGTGCGCGAGATGCCGCCACGCCCGAAGCTGGAGGCGCTGACCGGGGGGTACCGCAAGATTCCGGTGGCCCAGATCGGGGCGGATGTGTTCTGTGATACCCGCGCTATCGCACGGGAGCTCGGTGCGATTGCCGGCAAACCGGAACTGGCGCTGGAGCACAACAGCGAGGCCGTCCAGGCGTTTGTCCGGGATGTGGATCTGAACGTGTTCCTGGCCTGCATCATCGGTTCCAGTGGGCCTGGGATGCTGATCAAGCTGGCAAAGAGCACGTCGATCATGAACGCGTTGCGTTTCCTGAAGGACCGGATCTCGATCGGGCGCACCGCGAAGGTGTCCGCGCTGACACCGAAACAGGCTCGTGTGAGGATCCGTGAACATCTGGACCGGCTGGAAGGCATGCTGGACAGCGATTTTCTCTTCGGCGACACGCCCTGCATTGCGGATTTCTCCGCCTATCACGGGCTCTGGTACGTGCGGGATCTCGCTGAACGGCCCGTTATGAAGGCGTACCCGAAGGTGAACGCCTGGATGGATCGGATCCAGGCATTTGGCCACGGTACGGCGAAGGATATTACCCAGGACGATGCCCTGACGCAGGCGCGCGGTGTCGAGCCCAGGGCGATTGAAGTGCAGGGGGAGGACCCATTGCTGGGTAAGTCGGTCTCCATTGCGCCGGACGATTACGCCCGGGATCCGGTGGTGGGCACCCTGGTTGCTTCCAGTGAACACGAATCCATTGTTCGGCTGGAGAGCAGCGACCTCGGGGGACTGCACCTGCATTTCCCGAAGGAAGGGTTCCGGGTCCGGGAAGCCTGACTGACACCGGGCTGCTCTGTCAGGCTGCGGCCATGTGCCCCATAACGCCCAGCAGGAAGCCGGCAACGGCGCCCAGGGAAGGGGCCCAGTGCCTCTCCAGGCGGGCCTGCGGGGCGATGTCCTGAAAGACCAGGTACAGGATACCGCCGCTGGCAAACAGCATAATGACCCCGAGAGCCGCTGGCTTTTCAGCCAGCCAGACATGCCCCGCCACGCCCGCCAGCGGCCCCAGGGGGACCAGCAGCAGAAACGCGACCAACACCGGAACATGGCTCATCGCCTGGGCGGTCCGGCCCCGGTGTTCCCGGGCCGGGTGTTTCCGGGCGGTCAGCTCCCGGAAGGCGTTGAACCCTTCCGGCACATTCTGCAGGGCTATGAGCATCGCCAGCACATAGGCGCCGCCACCGCCGGCGGCAAAAAGCGCGCCCAGCGCCATGGCCTCCGGAATGAAGTCGGCCAGCATCGCGATGAGCTGGGAGGCGGAGCCTTTCGAACGACTCAGCACCGCGTCCAGCAGCCCGAAGGCGATGCCACCGCCCATGATGGCGAGGGCAACAGCAACCGGGCCCAGGTCTTTCATCCCTTTGGGCACCAGTACCAGTGAAACGGCCGCCAGCAGCGCGCCACCGCCGAAGGCGATGACGCTGTGGCGGAACTCGGTATCCAGCCAGCGCTGGAACAGGGGCTGGAGCTGGCCGAGCAGGGCGCCGACCGGGATCGCCGCGCCGGCGAGGGTGGCCATGATGAGGACCGGCCAGATGCTGTCCATGGGAAAGGCGCCTTAACGTCTTGATATTGTCGGTTGCATGCTGATTCGGAATCATGAAAGGTAGGACGATAAACGGCAACCCACGACGGAGGATCAAGATGATCAAGGACAACCCTGAACGCTATGGCAGTATTACACGGGCGCTTCACTGGTTGTTTGCCGTGCTGGTGCTCTGGCAGTTCATGAAGTTCTTCGACCGCATTGGTGAGGGGGAACACTGGATCGGTGAAACCCTGGTGCCCTGGCACATCTCCATCGGCACCCTGTTACTGGTGCTCATCGCCCTTCGTGTGGCCTGGGCCCTGTCGCAGGCCTCCCACCGGCCAACCCATGAGCCGCCCATCAAGTACCTGGCGAAGGCAGGGCATATCCTGCTCTACCTGGCGCTGATCCTGATGCCGATTACGGGTATGTTGTACATGGTCGGTGAAGGGCACGGCGTTGAGGCCTTTGGTGTCACCCTGATCGCGGAAGGCCGGGAAATCGCCTGGATGCACACCGTGGGTGGGTATCACGAGACGATCGCCTGGACGCTGCTGTTCCTGATTCTCGCGCACATCGCCATGGCGTTTTATCACCATTTCGTGCGACGTGATGGCACCCTGAAGCGTATGGCCTAGGCCTGCTCCCCGGAGGCGAGTTCAATCTCGCGCTCCGTGTAGTGCCCCACCATCCGGGCCAGCCCTTCCACCAGCTGATCGAAGGTGATGGGAGGGTTGGGGTCCGACAGGTGGCGCACCACCGCGAAGATCCCGCCGTGAATCATGATGTAGCTCATGGTTGAGATGTCCCGCACCCGCAGGGTGTCCGGGTGGTTCATCAGGTACTGCGTCACCAGTTCCGACAGCGTCTGCTGTAGCGGGTCGATGTAGCGCTCGAAGTCCAGCGTCATCGCGTACTGGATGCAGTTCAGGTAACGCCCGTCATTCTCCTGCAGGAAGGTCCGGAAGCTGTTGAGCATGTCATGGACCGCATCCTTGATCGGCATCCGAGCGAGTGACCCCATCTGGGACCGGATCAGCGTCACGGTGTCCGCCACGAAGCGTTCGGACATGGCGCTGAAAATCGCCTCCTTGTTCTCGAAATACTCATAGAGCGAGCCCACGCCAACGCCCGCGATGTCCGCAATCTGGCGGGTTGTGGTGGCTGCTGGGCCGCGTTCGGCCATGGCGATGAAGCCCGCCTCCACGATGGCGTTGACGGTGGCCTGGGCGCGTTGCTGCTGGGGTTTTCTGGGCATTGGGTATCCGAATTGAATCCGAACAAGCGTTCACTTTATTGTCCATTGACGTGACCCAGTTATCAATAGGACGGAATGCTTTGTTTGATTTTCTCGCTTCATCCAACCGCCTGAGCCAGGGCGCGAATGCCGTTGTGACGGGCGCGGGATCCGGTATCGGCCGGGCTTTTGCCCTGGAAATCGCCCGGCGTGGCGGCGCCGTGCTCTGCTCGGACATCAACGAATCCAGTCTTAACGACACCGTCAGCACCATCGTGCAGGAAGGTGGTGAAGCCTTCGGCATGACCTGCGACGTCAGCAAACTCGGCCAGGTCCAGCAGCTGGCCCGGGAAGCGGAAAAGGCCTTTCCAGGGCCAGTGGATCTGGTGGTCAACAACGCCGGTGTTGGCGTCGGCGGCGAGATGATCGGCGAGACGCCCATCAAGGACTGGAAGTGGACCCTGGGGATCAACCTCTGGGGCGTCATCCACGGCTGCCACGTTTTCGCCCCTCTACTGCGCGCCAACGGGCGCGGCGGCATCATCAACGTCGCCTCCACGGCCAGCTTTTCCGCCGCGCCCCTGATGGGCCCCTACAACGTCAGCAAGGCCGGGGCACTGGCGCTGAGCGAGACGCTGGCGGCGGAGATGGCCGGTACCGGTGTGTCCGTGACCGCCCTCTGCCCGACACTGGTGAAGACCAACATCAACGCGAATGGGCGTATCCGTGGCGAATCCTCCTCGTTGCTGGACCGGCTGATGGACCGCTTCGGCATGGCGCCGGAGCGTGTCATCCGCGATGCCCTGGCAGCGCTGGACCGGGGCGAGCTCTACGTCATGCCCCAGGCGGACGCCAAGCTCATCTGGCTCGCCAAGCGCTGGAGCCCGCGGGTCTACGCGCGCGGCACCGCCCTGGTGAACCGTTACTACGCGAGCCGGCGCCTGACTCTGGCTTCGACCGACTGATCCCGACTAGGGACACACTACGGTCAATAAGTCCGCTGTATTGACTTGCCCCGTGGTTGAGGTTGATTGTGTCGAGCAGTTGCTCTAGTTCGCGGTTGGCCATAAAAGCAGGCTATTGGAATGGTCAACAAATGCAACTGAGTGGACTGGGGTAATCACCCCGTTGTTTGTCGTATAGTGGGGCAAATAGCGATGGCGTCGTGCCCCTTCCGTTGAAGTGATCGTCGCCGTTCGTTCTTTGTGACCCGTCAAGCAACAATACCGTTACGATCGGAGAGTTATATGAGCGGAAACGAAAGTGCCGGCAAGTGCCCGGTCATGCACGGTGCCAACACCGAGGTTGGCAATGACGTGATGGAGTGGTGGCCCAACAGCCTGAACCTCGACATCCTCCATCAGCATGATCGCAAGACCGATCCGATGGGCGAGGAGTTCAACTACCGGGAAGAAGTCCGGAAGCTTGATTTCGACGCCCTCAAGGAAGACGTCAAGAACCTGATGACGGAAAGCCAGGACTGGTGGCCCGCCGACTATGGCCACTATGGTGGTCTGATGATCCGCCTGACCTGGCACGCCGCCGGCAGCTATCGGGTATCTGACGGCCGTGGTGGCGCGGCAACCGGCAACCAGCGGTTCGCGCCCATCAACAGCTGGCCGGACAACGGCAACCTGGACAAGGCACGGCGCCTGCTCTGGCCGATCAAGAAGAAATACGGCAACCGACTGAGCTGGGCGGACCTGCTGGCGCTGGCCGGCAACGTCGCCTATGAGTCCATGGGCTTCAAGACCTTTGGTTTCTCCTTTGGCCGCGAAGACATCTGGCACCCCGAGAAAGACGCGTATTGGGGCAGCGAGAAAGAGTGGCTCGCCACCAGTGACAACGAAAACAGTCGCTACGACAAGAATCGCGATCCGGAATCCCTGGAGGATCCTCTCGCGGCGGTCATGATGGGCCTGATCTACGTGAACCCGGAAGGCCCGGACGGTAACCCGGACCCGCTGGAAACCGCCAAGGATCTGCGTGTGACCTTTGGCCGGATGGCGATGGATGACGAAGAGACCGCCGCCCTGACCATTGGTGGCCACACGGTGGGCAAGTGTCATGGTAACGGCGACCCCGACAACGTCGGCGAAGCTCCGGAAGGAGCCGAGATCGAGGAGCAGGGCCTTGGCTACAACAACAAGGTCAGCCGTGGTGTTGGCCGTGATGCGGTCACCAGTGGCCTGGAAGGCGCCTGGACTACCCACCCCACCCAGTGGGACCACGGTTACCTTGAGATGCTGTTCAACCATGAGTGGAAGAACGTCAAGAGCCCGGCCGGTGCCAACCAGTGGCAGCCCGTGGACATCAAAGAGGAAGACATGCCGGTCGATCCGGAAGATCCCTCAGTTCGCGTTATGCCGATGATGACCGACGCCGACATGGCAATGAAGGTCGATCCGGGCTTCCGCGAGATTTCAGAGAAGTTCCGCAAGAACCCGGAGCTTCTGGATGATGCCTTCGCCCGCGCCTGGTTCAAGCTGATCCACCGTGACCTGGGTCCGAAAGACCGCTACATCGGTCCGGAAGCACCCACCGAAGACCTGATCTGGCAGGATCCTGTACCCAAGGGCAGCACGGACTACAACGTGGAGGCGGTCAAGCAGAAGATCGCTGACAGTGGCCTGAGCATCAGCGATATGGTCGCAACCGCGTGGGACAGTGCCCGCACCTTCCGGCAGTCCGACATGCGTGGCGGCGCCAACGGGGCACGCATCCGCCTGGCGCCCCAGAAGGACTGGGTGGCCAATGAGCCCGAGCGTCTTTCGCGTGTGCTCAAGGTGCTCGAGCCCATCGCGAACGAAAGCGGCGCGAGCCTCGCCGACGTGATCGTGCTGGCGGGTAACGTTGGCATCGAAAAAGCGGCTAAGGCAGCCGGACACGACATTGTTGTGCCGTTCACGCCGGGTCGCGGTGATGCGTCCGAGGAAATGACCGATGCGGATTCGTTCAAGTGGCTGGAGCCGCTTTCGGATGCGTACCGGAACTTCCTGAAGAAGGACTACACCGTCAAGCCGGAAGAGCTGATGCTCGACCGCACCCAGCTCATGGGCCTGACCGGTCCCGAAATGACCGTCCTGATTGGCGGTATGCGGGTTCTGGGCACCAACCATGGCGGTACCAAGCACGGTGTCTTAACCAATCGTGAAGGTCAGCTGACCAACGATTTCTTCGTGAACCTGACCGACATGAGCTACCGCTGGGTGCCGACCGGCGAGAACCTCTACGAAATCCGTGATCGTAAGACGGACCAGGCCAAGTGGACCGCTACTCGCGTCGACCTGGTGTTCGGTTCAAACTCGATCCTGCGCTCCTACGCAGAGGTCTATGCCCAGGACGACAACCAGGAGAAGTTCGTTAAGGACTTCGTGAAGGCCTGGACCAAGATGATGGAGGCGGACCGTTACGACGTCGCTGCGTAAATCACTCTTGAGGTAACTCCTGAAAACGGGCGCAGCCACCTGGTGGATGCGCCCGTTTTTTATGGATTCCTACCCCGCGAACATCCGCTGGCAAGTAGTGCCTGATCTGCTTGCGTCTCTGAAGATTACGCGACCGGCTGGCCTACGGCCTGATCGCTGAACTGCTTATGGGTGCCGTCACAGTAGGGTGCATTGCTGGTGTGCTTGCAGCAGCACAGGGCAGCATCGCCGCTTTCCTCCGGCGTGAACTTCTGCGGTGTAATGCCGGTGCCCTTGTGGGAACCGTCGCAGAACGGCTGGCTGTCAGACCGCCCGCAGGCGCAGAACATATAGGTTTCGCCTCCGGTCAGGCCCACTTTCATCGGTTTGTTGTCGGCGACAAAGACTGGTTCACTCATACCAACCCCCTGTTTCACGTTGTTGTGAGGTGTTTCCTACATTACCTGTCTAACACGAACGCGCACGGGGCTGCCATGGGTTACTGTGCGTCAGGAAGAATGACGGGAATGGAAACAGAAAAGCCGGGGGTCCCCCGGCTTTTCGGATCGGCGCAACAGCCGGGTCAGTCCTTGTACTGTTGAACGTCCTTGCTGGCTTCGAGCACGGACTCCACACGGCGGTTACGGGAGCGGCCCTCGGCGGTGTCGTTGTCCGCCACAGGCCGGGATTCGCCGTAGCCTTCGGCCTGGATGCGGTCAGCATCAATACCCAGTTCCTCCACAAGGATCTGCTTGACCGCTTCGGCCCTGCGCCGGGAAAGCGCCTTGTTGGCTTCGGCATTGCCCACGCTGTCGGTGTGGCCTTCCAGCATCAGGGTACTCTCCGGGTACTCCCGCATGGCTTCCGCGACGTTACGGATCTCGGGAAAGGAGTCCTCGGTGACGGTCGCACTGCCGGTCTCGAAGCGCACGTTCAGTGTTTCCCGAACGCTTTCCTTAAGCGTCGCATGGCAGCCGCTGTTATCCACCTGGGCGTTCGCCGGTGTTTCCGGGCAGTCATCGTTGCGGTCGCGGACACCGTCGTTATCGGAATCACGGCGTGCCTCGCAGCCGGACGCATTGACCGAGGTTCCCTCAGCCGTATCGGGGCACTCGTCGGCGCTGTCCATAACCCCGTCCCCATCTGAGTCACTGGACTGAGTCCCGGTTGCAGGGGATTGGTCCGACATCGTGTCAGATGCGTCATCGGCGCTTCCAGAACTGCCGAAGGCGTAGTTCACGCCCAGGTACAGCTGGGTATCCTGACGGCTGTTGTCCAGGATGAAGTCGTGGCGAGCGCCAATATCGACAAAGACGTTATTGGAGACGGCACGCTGCAGACCCGCGCTTATGCCCGCCAGCGTTTCGGTATCGTCGTCACCGAACTCATGGTGACCGGCTGCAGCACCGGCGTACGGCTCGAACCCGGCCAGATCAATGCTGCCAAAATGGCGACGGCCCTCGATTACAGCGGTATCAAGATCCACCTCGGCGCCTCCCAGCTCGGCATCCAGCTCCCCAGTCTCGTAAAGCCCCTGGAGTGACCAGTCCGGGCCGAACCGGTAGCCGGCCTGGATCCCGGGCAGCAAGGCACTGTCCAGATCGCCGGAATCACGGACCTGACCATTGGTGTCGTGGTTGTAGTGCGTTGCGTGAACACCAATGTAGGCGTATTCCTCCGGGAGTTCGGGTGTAGCGGCAACAGCGGCTGTTGCGGTCGTCAGGAGCATCACTCCGGTAAGTGCTTTTTTCATCGTCCCTCTGTTCCTTTCCGGTTGAACGGATTGGAACGTTATCAAGCGTGAGTCAGGTCACAAATTGGCTGCAGCGCCACAACGATTACCAAATGCGGCTCGCACCATCGCCATTGGAGCTGATGGAGAGCAGCACCTGGTAGCCGTCGAGACCACCACCGGGATTGAGGCGGGTTTCGTGGCGGTCGGCGCTGAAGCTGAGGTTCAGATCCAGTCCCGAGCGGTTGCGTGTTGGTGACAGGGCCTGCCATTGGAGTTCACCCGCGATGTGCTGATGGCGCCTGTCACGGGAGACAAAGGCATTCTCCGGGCCATGCGTCCGGGTCAGTTTGATGGTATTGCGGTACCGGAGCAGCTCCGGGATCAGCCAGGCATCGGCGGTGAGGCTGAACAGGCTGCGATGGCGGGTGGTTTCGAGCGCTCCGAAACGCAGGCGCTCGAACTCGCCGTAGGGCTGGAGGCTCAGCCAGTCCAGCGGGGAGAAGCTCAGGTCGGCAAAGACCTCGTTACCGTAGCTGCTGAGTTGATAGGGGGCTTGCCCCACGTCCATTTCCTGATAGCTGTAGCCCAGTGAACCAACGTTGAACGGCTCAAGGTTCAGGTAAATCCGTTCGTAGGAGCGGGCACCCGCGATGGACCGGTTGCCGGGGCTGTAGAAGGCGCTGCCGATGTCGCGGGCTTCGGCACCCAGAGTACAGTTCAGAAAGGGCAGGCCAAGCTTCGGCTGATATACCATTGAGGCCAGGTAGGCGTTGTCTGAAAGATCCTCGCGTGAGTTTCTGCCCTCATCGGAGAAGCGGCTCGTAGCCTGTTCCACGTCCAGGCTGAGGCGGTTGTCCATCCAACTGCTTTTGAGGCCGACCGAGTAACCAAGGCGATACTGCAGGGATGCCTGGAAACCATTCAGTAAACCAGGCCCCGGGCCCGCGTTACTGCCATTGACGTAACCTGCCCAGACGGTTGTGTCAGAGCCTGGCACTGGGAGCGTGGACTGCCAGATGCCGCCGGTGTACCAGGGCATCTCCCGGGACTGGCGTATATCCCCCGGGGTCTTGGGAGCGGCTCCGGCACTGACGGCGAAAACGGAGAGGTTACTGTCCAGCGGATCAAGGTCGCCGGTCGCGGACAGGCCCCAGTCCGTATCGTTGTCGAACAGCAGTCCCTGCCGGGCCGCCTTGTGGTGCCCCATCTTCACGTTGACATGCTCCGTCCCCCCCGCGAGCAGGAATCGATCCACATTCAGGTCGGTACCGGTCTGGGCATGGGGCGAATAGCCGACATCGCGGGATTGGGTCGGGTTCAGCATGGCGTCCACGCTGAGGCTGAAATCAACCGGCTTGATGCCACCCAGGCCCAGCTCACCCTTGGAGGCACTGAAGTTAAACTCCCTGGGTTCCCCGGCATGAGATGCAGCAGCCAGAAACAGTGGCAGGGCCAGCAGGAGGGCAGGGTGCGGGCGTCTCGGCATCGTGGACAGCAGCTAACGGTGAAGACGGGCTCGCACCCGTCAAAAAAAGTTAAATGGAGTATAAGATAAATTTCGGAGGGCGTTGTTTACAAAATACAAATTGATACAGACGGTAAGGTTTGGGTGCACACGGGAATCAATCGGAAAAGTAATCCTGCATCCAGGTGAAGAGCGTTTCCGCGCCCACTTCGGAAAGAGCCATACGCCGGAACGGACCGCCTGCCTCCTCGTCCAGGGTGATGAACTCGAAAAGCAGGGTGCCGGGGTCTTCGTCGTGCAGGATCAGCACAATGCGCCGCCGGGTGCGCAGGCAGTCAATGGTCATAACGTCTGCGGGAATGCCGCTTTCCCGCATACCCTGGCGAACCTCCACGACCGGGTTGATGTGCTCATGCGCCTGCTGGATGCGGGCATGGGCTTCGCTGGCCATATCGGAGAGGGCTTTCAGGGGATCTTCGGACATTGTCGCACCTTGCATATCGGAAACTTCGGTCAGGGTAGCAAATCCATGTAGCCTGATGCGCCGATTACAGCCCTTGAGGTATCTTGTCCGCAACAAACCCTGAACAGGAGGTGCGCCGTGTTTGACAGTGAAATTCCGCCGCTTGAGATGCTGGTCCGGCTCCCGGCCGCGGTTGGCCTGGCATTACTGCTGGGGCTTGAGCGCGAACTCAGGGGCAAGGCGGCGGGCCTGCGCTCGCATATGCTGGTGTCACTGGGCGCGGCAGCCTTTATCATGATGGGAATGCACATCCTGTTTGCCACCGCCGAGGGTGACCCCACGGCCCGCATCGATCCTACCCGTATCGTGGAGGGTGTGATCGGTGGTATCGGTTTCCTTGGCGCGGGCAGCATCATTCAGAGCCGTGGGAACATCCAGGGTATTACAACCGGCGCCTCCATCTGGACCGCGGGCGCGGTCGGCGTGGCCTGCGGCATCGGCAATCTTGCGCTGGCCTCCATGGTGACCGTTATGGCACTGATCATCATGGCGGTGCTCGGTCACTTTGAGCGGGAGGTGATCAAGGGCGGTTGAGGGAAACGGAGTAGTCCCGCACATTCTTCAGGATCCACGAATCCGGCTCCGGGGCAGCACCGTGACCGCGCAGCACGTGCACGGTCCCGGTGCCTTCCATGATCACGGCCTCCACCTCGGTGGGATCAATCACGTTCGCCTTGCGCAGCTGCCCGCCCGGGCCTGCCCCACTGACCGATGGGCTGAATGCCCTGTGCGGGATCATTGACCGGGTCACCCACGCGGAATAGGGAGCAGGATCGCAGTGGCGCTAGTCGTGCGAGCCTCTGTGGCTTGAGCTCATCAGGTAGAGTGACGCGGCCAGCGCGAGAACGGACAGGGCCAGGTAGATGCCGTCCAGTGGTGTCTAGAATGAGATGTCCACGACGGCCCGGAAGAACTCGATGATCACCGCCAGGATCACCACCCGCACGATCTTGTCCTTCAGCTCATCAAAGGACTTAACATTGAAAGGGTGATAGTTGCCGTGGGTCTCGGATTCCTCGATGGGGGAGATAAACAGTCGGTAGATTCCCAGCCCGAAGATCAGCAGTACGACTGCGATCAGGTAGATATCCATCGCGATGATGATGTCCGTTACGATGAAATCATGTATATCCTTGCCGCCATGGCCAAGGTAGTACTCCACGGAGGCCACGATAATACCGATAATGTCCAGGGTACCCACTACGAACAACAGGGAGGCACCGAGCAGGCTGGCGATTACAGCAATCAGCACCAGGAACCGTGATTGCCATAGAAACCGCTCAAAACGCTTTTCAAGATGGTTCAAGAGAACTGGCCCCTCCTGTCGGAGTGTTCAATATCGGAAGCATGATAGTGCTTGCGTCAGGCCTCTGATGTCCAGAAGCGTAACCAGCGCGATTCAATGACCTTGGCGATACTCCCCAGGAGAACACCCCATCCAACGGCGGAAGGCCCGGGTGAAGCTGGCGGTGTCGGTGTAGCCGAGGTGAATGGCGAGCTCGTCGAGTTTCATGTTGCTGTTACTGAGAAGCTGCAGGGCAATCTGGCGGCGTTCCTCCTCCACCAGGGTACGGAAGCTGGTGCCTTCCTGGTCCAGTTTGCGGCGCAGGCTGCGCGGTGACAGGGCGAGTTCCCGGGCGACCTCATCCAGCGAGGCGACCAGACCCAGTTCCCCGTGCAGCTTTTGGCGTACCTGCCCGGCAAGGCTGCCGGTCTGCAGGCGTTCCAGGCGCTGGCGGCACTGGTCGTCGAGCATGCGCACCAGTTGGGGGTCGTAGGTGGCCAGGGGCTGGTCGGCCACGCCCTCGCGTACCAGGACAGCGTTGCGGTTGTTCCGGGAGCCCGGCGTAATGCCACACATTTCCTCGATCTTCCGGGCATGCCCTTCCGGCAGCTCGCGGAATTCAAGGCCGACGATGTCGATGCTGGAGAGGCTCAGTTCCTTCAGAAGGTGGATGGCCGTGGCCATATCGCGCTCCAGGAGGAACTGGCGCAGAGGGTGGGGAATGGCCTCGGCATCCATGCCAATGCCAAAGCAGCCCTCTTCATCAATCCGGTAAACGCGGCAGTACGCGGTGCTCAACGGGAGGTAGCGCATGGCCCGGGCCAACGCCTCGCGCAATGTGCGACTGGTGCGCAGGGCGAAGCCCCAGATCCCGAAGGTGGCCAGGCTGTACTGCAGGCCCAACTGGAAACCCAGAGCCGGCACGTCGGGCAGGGTGAGCATGAGGTTCTCGATCAGTCGCATCTCCTGCGCCCGGGTGACCAGGGCCTCGCCATCCTGCAGATCCCGCTCGTCAATGCCCGTGCCCAGCAGGCAGGTGTCCCGGTCCACGCCCTGACTGGCGGCAAAGTTGACCATGACCTGGCTGATGGCGACCGGGTGAAGGCTGTTTTCGAACTCTGACATGCTGGAAAGTCTACCCGGTGACAGCCGCAGTGGACAGCCACCCCACCGTCTGGCCATAAATGTCCGCCGAATGGCCGTTGCGGTCCTGTCCGCTGTTGCCGGCTCCGAATAAATTAGTGCCTGTATTCAGGACCATTCGGAGGCACTTGCATGTCAGAGGACCTTGCCGCGCTCAACAAACAGGCGATTGCGGCCGCCAAGCGCCACATGGGCCCACCGGCCTGGTTCACTGTTGCCCTGACCGCAGCCGTGCTCGTGGGCTTCGTGTTGAATCTCTGGCTGTTTGCAACGGGAGTGCTGTCGGCCTGGGTGGCACTGCCCATCCTCGGGGCCCTGACCTATCTCGCCTACACGCCCCTCCACGAGGCGGTGCATGGCAATATCAACGGCGAGCATGAACGACTCAAGTGGCTGAATGATCTCTGTGGCTACCTTGTGGCGCCGCTGATCGCCATTCCCTATGTCTCGCACCGCGTCGAGCACTTCACCCATCACCGCTACACCAACCAGCCGGACAAGGACCCGGACTACATGGTCAGCGAGATGGGGAAGGGCTTTGTGCCGGCGCTGGTGACGGTGGTCAAGTTCTTCTGGGTGCAGAACACCTTCTTCGTCCGGCAGCACTGGGGGTCGGCTTCATTCAGGGAACGCACCATCTACAGTCTGGAAGTGCTGGTGTCCCTGGGGTGGCGGGCCGCATTCATCGCAGCGGTTGCCCAGCCCGGAACGGCCACTGTGGTGCTTCTGGGGTACTTGTTGGGTGGGTTCTTCACCGCCTACTGGTTCGCCTATCGCCCGCATCTTCCCTATGACGAGTCCAAGCGCTATCGCAACACCAACAGCCTGATCATGCCGAAGTGGATGAAGCCCGTGGAATGGTTCTGGCTCGGCCAGAACCTGCACTCCATCCATCACCTGTTCCCGCGCGTGCCGTTCTACCGGTATCACGCCCTGCACCGGGAGATCGAACCCATCCTCAGGGCCCAGGGCACCCCCATTGTCGGCATCTTCAGCCGGCAGCCGGTGGATGACCGGAAGGAATGAGGGAGCCGGTTATCAGGCGGTGGCCTTCACGAAAATGTGGGTGATTGGTGAATCAGGCTGGGGTCGCCGTTCATCCACAGAAATGTAGTCGAGGGACTTCATCAGCTGTCCCAGTTTCTGGTACCCGTAGTTGCGTGAGTCGAACGACGGGTACTTCTTGTTGAGGTAATCACCCACCCCGGAAAGCGGTGCCCAGCCATCATCCTTGGAGACGGTGTTCACCGCCGGGATCAGGATGTCCCGCAGGTCACTGGTCTGCTCGGCGTCGACCGGTTGCGGTTCGTCCACATCGTTCCGGTCCTTCAGGATCTCGGTGTAGATGAACTTGTCGCAGGCGGAGACGAAGGGCTCCGGGGTCTTGCGCTCCCCGAACCCGTACACCGTCAGCCCCGACTCGCGAATCCGGGTTGCAAGACGGGTGAAGTCGCTGTCCGAGGAGATCAGGCAGAAGCCATCCAGCTTGCCCTCGTGGAGCAGGTCCATGGCGTCGATGATGAGCGCGGAGTCCGTGGCATTTTTGCCGGTGGTGTAGCTGAACTGCTGGATCGGCTGGATGGCGTGCTTGTGCAGGTGTTCCTTCCAGCCCTTGAGGTTGGTGGTGGTCCAGTCGCCGTAGGCGCGCTTCACGCTGGCGACCCCAAAGCGTGCCACCTCTGCGAGCAACTCGGCGCAGAGCGAGGCCTGGGCGTTGTCGGCGTCGATCATGACGGCAAGCCGCTGGTTTTCGGTATCAGCCATTGGGAGTCTCAGTAGGGTGTGTTCATTGGAGAAAAAGGCGTTTGCAGGATAATAGCATCTGGCAAACAGAACTGATCTAGCGTTGCTGGAGCTCTGACTGAAGCCGCGCTATGCAGTCGGCGATTATCCGGCTGATCCGGGTCTGGGCATCTTTGCTTACCACGCGGAACTTTGTCGCCATTATTACTGGAGGTTACCTGAGTTGACTGTCCTTGCTGCCGCGGCGATTAATGCCACCTGAAGCAGTTTCCTGCTTTTCCAGCGCGGATTGGCATGCAATGCAGAGCTGTACCCCGGGGATCGCCTGGCGGCGCTCTTCCGGAATGGCGCTGTCGCACTCTTCACAGTTGAAGGCGCTCTCGCCGGTAGCCAGTTGGCTGCGAGCGCGCTGTACGGCATCGTCAACGCTTGCGTCAATCTGATCCTGAACGGCGCCATCCCGTGACCAACCACCTGCCATAGCGTTCTCCCATCATTGTGAACAGGATTCCCCGGCTTGCAGCCTTATTATGCCACAAGGTTCTGGACTTCCTCGTAGATCGCCACCGCTGCACGCCGGTCGGCTTCCGGGTCTACAGCGTCATAGGGGTTGCTGTCTTCCACGGAATCCAGGCGCTCACTGATCAGCTCGTCGCCCGCCTGGCTGGTGACCTGGGTAAACGACGAGAGGGGCTGGAAGTCGCTATACAGCTCTGGAGAACTGTTGATCAGGTCGGAGGCGTTGCCGTCCGCCACGCCGGACAGGCTCACCACATCCTGGTTCAGGGTCGTGATTTCTCCGCTGCGATCAATGTTGGGTGCGCCACTGCCGCTGCTGTCGAGGAAGGGTTGTGTGGGCAGCAGTGGATTGACGAATCCGGTGCCGTTGACTGGCATTGCCATGGCTCACCTCCTCACCTGCGTCAGGTAGTTGCAGGGATTCAGTGCGGATTTGTCATTTTCAGGCTGCCATGCTGTTGGCTATTTTTTCAATATCCGTACCGATTACGCCCGTGCCCTCTGGCGGACCGCTATATCAACGGGATTCACGGAAACCCTCCGGGTGCCGCAGTGCCGCATACAGAACAAGAACAAAACAGGCCAGGACAAAGACCTTGTTGACGAACCAGTTGGTGCGCCAGATTGACCACTCAGGGTCGGCCAGGAAGGTCGCAAACAGCGTGACGATGATGGCGATTTCCACCAGCGCCATACCAATCGCCAGCGCGCGGGTATAGCCCGGGCGTGCCAGCAAGGCCCAGCCCAGCCATGCATGGGCGACGGGCCACAGGTCCCAATAGATGTAGGTGTGCCAGTCGATGCCCTCAGCGAGCGCGAACGCCAGCGGGAACAGATATTTGATGAACACTGTCCAGGCGGCGAGCAGGAACAGCATGTGGACCAGGAACACCGGCCAGGAAACGCGGATCATTCAACGCCCCTTCTCGAGCAACCAGGTTTTACATCAGATCCAGCGCCTTACCCGGGCGGTGTACTCATCATAGGGCTGGCCAAACAGCGCCCGCATGTGGCGTTCTTCCGGCAGGATCTGGAATCGGTTGATGTAGGCCATGAATCCCGGGATAAGAAGTAGCGACAGGGCATTGGTCAGGTACAGGGCCCAGGCCAGCAGCACGACAGCAAGCCCCAGGTACATCGGGTTGCGACTGAAACGGTAGATCCCATGCTCTACCAGCTGGGCGGATTTCTGGGGCGTATGCGGATTGATCGTGGTACTGGCGCGCCAGAACTGCAGGATACCGATCAGGGCAATGCCGAGACCAACCGCTGCCACCACAATGGCCAGCATCGCTGAACGCGGGAACGGCAGGGCCGCGCCGGTTACGAGTTGCGCGATCCCCCACATCAGAACGGCGACTGTCAGAGCAATCAGGGGCGGGGGGATTGTCAGTTCAAGTCCTTTCTTCATGAGATCCTCCTCCGCACGAGCCTATCGCAAACCAGAACCCCCTCCAAGCGTATAACTGAGGAGGTTTGCAGAGGGAGATGGCAGATGAAATGGTTAAACGACGTGGTCAGTCGGCCGGCCGTTCTGGCTCTCAGTTTACTCTGGTTCGGCTCAGTCATTGCGGGAGAACAGGGGATGCGCTCACTTTCAGATTTTCAATGGCGCAATCGGCTGATTCTCGTTGAAGACGCCAATGAGACCGATCAACGTGTTGAGACCTTACGGCAGTATGCCGCGGGTATAGACGATCGGGACATCGTTTGGTTTGTCGTCGGGAATCAAGGCATCCATTCGAATCTGGAGGAGCCGGGCAGGGATCTGCAGCAGGATGTCCGCAAAACGCTCAGCGCACAGCCGGACAACGTAAGCGTTGTTCTGATCGGCAAGGATGGCGGGATTAAGCAGCGAAGCCGGGTTCTGGATGTTGCCGAAATCTTTGCATTGATCGACACAATGCCAATGCGCAAAAGGGAAATGCGCTGAACCGGATCAACCACCCCTCCCTTATACCCAGCCCCGCAGTTTTGCGGCAAGGTAGGGTGCGGCCAGTGTCGTCGCGAGGACAACGGGCCAGAGATTGCCATCCCGGAACGTATAGGCCTCAAGCATTACCGGCCAGGACTTGCCCTGCCAGAGCCCGAACGAAAACTCGAAAACCAGCGTGAGGGCGAGCCAGCCACACCCCAGTAGCCAGAACTGCGTGGCGCTGCCAAGATGGAGCCAGGGGAGGGTGCTGTACGTCACCCCAACGATCAGGGCCGAGAGCAATAGCCCGCTCAGGATAAAGGCTATCGGGGTGCCCAGGAGTGGCATCAGCACAGATTCACGCATGCCCCCGTTTGCGATGGCCAGCAAGAGGATGACGAACCAGATGGCGAGCGCCTTAAGGGAGATGATCGTAAGCATGCGTTCCCTCAGTGCTTGATGTCGATGACGAGCCGCGGTGGATCGCTCAGCTCGCGGATCTGATAGCGGTTCGGCGACTCGACGCCGAAGACCCATGTTACGACGGCCTCGAAGTCGCATGTCAGCTCCAGTTCGGAGAGCACAGGCAGGTTCAGTATGCGTTCCCGCTCCGCAACCGTCGACTGACCTTCGCTGGTGTGTGCTTTCGCCGGGTCCATTCGGACCTCAAGCCAGCCGTCGCCGGCCATCGGAGCGACCTTGCCGGACCCGCACTTTCTTACCGGCTGGTTGATGTATTCGGTGTGATACCCGGGGAGACTCTCGTCGAACTCGAAGATAACCCGGTCGAAGCCGTCATGGGTGGCGGTGCGGACGGCAACAAGCGTTGAAGCCGGCGTATCGGAGTGCGGCCGATCGATGATGCCAGCT
>JBNJEG010000010.1:0-33042 GCA_051745655.1 Pseudomonadota bacterium | reverse complement strand
CTCGGTACCGCTGGTGCCCGCTGGGCTTCCAACAACGTGGTCTTCCCGTCCTACTCCCGGGAGCAGGAAGCCGAAGCCGATCTCAAGGCCGCTCGCACCCTGGCGGAGTCCGGCTATAACGCGGACGCGATGCGTACCATGCTGAGCAAGCTGCGGCGCTACTATGGTGACCAGAAGGAATTTGTGGCCGAAGAGGTTGTCAAACCCGGCGACGAAGAGGACAAAGCGTTTGCGTTTAAAATTGATATGGACGCTGCTGTGAGCAACCTTGGGGGCTACATCCAGAACCAATGGGGGCAGGCCTATGATTCATTCACAGAGCGCGAGCGTGCGGTCCGGACCCTATTGATGGAGGAATTCCCAGAGCGGGAACGTGGCGCTTTTGAGGCGGAGCCCTACGAACAGCTGAAAGAAACGGCCGATGTGGCCGCATGGCTTTCTGAGCATGATCTGGGCTTTGAGATCATGAACAAAGCGGTACGCCGCGAGGGCGAGCTGGCTGAGACGAAGAACCTGATGGCTCGAATCAGGCAGGCGGAACACGTGAGCGATGCCTTCATCTACGACAGTCTGATGCAGCTCAGTCTGACCAATGACGCGACCGAAGGCGCTCGCAACGCCGCCGCGCATATGATTCAGAGCGACCAGGCGCTTCTTGATCACTATGTGATCTTCGGTGCTCTCGAACGCCAGGACAACAACCCTGAAAAAGCCCTCAAGGCCTATGACATTGCCGATGAGGCACTGACGGACGAGGTGGACGGAACACTCCTGCCGCAGATGCTGGCGGCCCGTGATGAGGCGGATATATCCCACGGCTGGCTGGTAGTACGCTGCCTCATGGATCCTTCCATCACTACTGCGTGCATGCGTCGCTAATCCTGCCGGGCCCCTCACCCTGGGGCCCGACATCTTCCCGATTGATTACCTCTCCTGACGACCCATTTCTCAAATTGGAACCTGTCCACTGAAACGGGTTAACTCCAGATGGAGCAACCGAGCGTCGGAAAACATTACAGGTTGCTCGGCCGTGCGTATTGAGAAAACCGCAGGACATTAAACAATAAGGACAAATAAGTTCTGGCGTGACTTGTGCTTGACCTTTCTGCCCCCCCCTTCTCTCAAGGAACGACGATGAAGCGGCTCACAACCACAGCAACCGCAGTGGCAATAACACTGGCGGCTTCGCCTTCTCTTCCCGCGCTGCCTGTATCAGCTGGTAGTTCCACGGCAGCTCCGATCGATTCAAGTACCAGGAATTTACGTGTGACGGCTGACCTGGAAGTGGTCGGTGGTGTTTATATGAACGATCATTTGAGCCAGTGGACGACCGGGCGAGAGCATCAGGTCAGAATGACCCGGGCCCTGGTTGGTCTTGGCGTTAAAGAAGGCAGTTGGGAATCCCGGCTTGAGCTTGTGGTCATTGGTGATGAGGTTTATCAGGATCCCGATGACACGGCTTACCTGGACATCTACCGCAACCTGGGTACCGATATCTACTACTACGGCGACTACCCGGCTCGTGAAGCCTGGGTAGGCCAGGATCTGGACTGGGTGTATTGGCGGGCCGGGCGGGTCATCAACCTGATGGGTGAGAGGCCTGGCGGACGGTTTGACACCGCTGGGGAATCCCCCAACGCGGTACTGCTGGCCACAGGCCTCTTCAACGGCGCCCAGACAGGATTGAGGCTGGCGGATGGATGGATCAATCTGGCTCTGGGGATTATGGGCGGTAATGACCATCCAAGGCTGGGCGCCAACAACTATCTGGACGGCAAACTGGACGTGAACGAGAAGGGCAACAACACACCGGTGGTTGAGGTCTACGCCTCGTTACAGCCGCTGGAAAATTTTCGCGCCTATTCTGGTTACCTGGACAACAAAACAGGGTCCGCACCCGGGTCCTTTGAATCCGGAAAGCATAATGACAGGCGACTGGTTTATGGCGTGGATTACCAGCCCTATAAAAATGACTGGGTGTTGGTAAGCGCCGGAGCACAGGGGTATGAATTTACAAGGGGATTGACCGAAAAGGGTGAACAGGGCGCGGCAACGCCGGTGGAGTCCTACGATATTGTGCAGGCTGGCTGGTTCGCCACCCTTAACCTGTCATTCCCGACGACAGGCGTCTCTATCCGTTACACCCGTGAGGAAATGGATCGAATGGACCCAATCGCCTGGCGGGATATTGCCGGCTTTGATAGAAACCACCCAGTCAACGACGCCCGGGAGAGCAGAGACATTGTCTCTATTGAGAAAGCGTTCGCGTCCGGATTTTCTTTGCGTGTGTTTTATCGCCAGGACGAAGTTCCGTATCTGACAGGAAACGATCTGGAACTTGAAGACAGAGCAGGGTTGGTATTCAGCTACAACGTAACCCTGTGATAGAAAGGCCCGTCAAACGGGCGCTTCGGGCCTCACTGCCCAAAAGTCGTCGCCTCCTCCAGATAGGCCCTCTCCGCGGCGCTGCTGGGCCGCCCGAGCACCTGGTTTCGATGCGGGAAGCGCCCGAAGCGCTCAATAATATCCGCATGCTGGCGGGCACTGCTATGGAACTGGCTGAGCACATCGCGCAGTCGCCCCTCGGCCATACGCTCGAGCTGCTCATAGAGGGCAACGCCCTCGCGCTGGATTTCACGGTTTTCGGCGTGCTGATACGGCATATAGAAAAACGCCCTCTGGATAGCGGGCAGTTTCAGCTCCCGCCCCTCCGCCACTCCTTCACGCGCCAGGCGTTGCGCCAGCGGATCGTTGCGGAACGCCATGGCCGTGCGCCGGTAGATGTTCCGGGAGAACTGATCCAGCAGCAGGATCTCGGCTAGGGCCCCACCCGGTTCGACACGCCACTGGTCCAGGCTCTCTTCCGAGGCCAGCAGGACCATGGAGGAAAAGCGCCGCCGCATGGCACGATCAAAGCGCCGACTCTGGGTGAACCACTGCTCACGGTAGTCCTTGCCTGGAAGACCATCGTCATCCAGGGGACCAAACCAGAAATCCAGAATATAGGGCCACTCGAACATAACAGAAGGATATCAGCGCGCGGCAGCTGCGGTCATGCAGGATTCGTGACTCTTTTCCTGGCTCGCTCCGGGTGCTGGTGTCACCATTGACGAAGGTTCTTTCAACCGGAACGGGGACATCCCATGACTCAGCACATCCTGATCACCGGCGGTACCGGCTTTATCGGTCAGCTCCTCTGCCACCAGCTGCAGAGCCAGGGCCACAGCCTCACTGTTCTGAGCCGCCGGAGCGACAGCGAGGTTCAGCGCCTCTGTGGCCGGGTTGGAGTGATCCGCCAGCTCTCAGAGATTCCAGGGCTCCCCGCCATTAACGCGGTCATCAATCTGGCCGGCGAGGGCATCGCCGAGAAACGCTGGACCCAGCGGCGAAAACAACAGCTCTGGGACAGCCGTATCACGCTCACCGAAGAACTCGTGCGGCAGTTGCAGCGCTGCGACGCCCTGCCCGCTGTGATTGTTTCGGGATCGGCCGTTGGCTATTACGGCGACCAGGGCCCACGCGACGTCACCGAGAATACTGAACCCCACGACGAATTCACCCACCGACTCTGTTCCGCCTGGGAGGAGGCTGCTGCCGGCCTCAGCCGGGACACACGGGTGTGTTTCTCACGCACCGGTCTCGTGGTCGGGCGTGGCGGCGGCTTCCTGCAACAGATGCTGCCGCTGTTCCGCCTCGGGCTGGGCGGACGCCTGGGTGACGGTCGCCAGTACATGCCCTGGATTCACCGCCACGATATGGTCCAGGGCCTGATTCACCTGATGAACACGCCTGAACTCAGCGGCGCCTTCAACCTGACGGCCCCCGCACCGGTCACCAACGCGGAATTCACCCAGGCGCTTGCGCGGGTACTGCACCGCCCGGCGCGTCTGCCGGTTCCCCCGTTCGCCCTGAAGCTGGCGCTCGGAGAAATGGCAGGACTGCTTCTCACCGGCCAGAAAGCCCGCCCGGAGCGGTTACTGGAATCCGGTTTCACCTTCCGATACACCGAGGTCGAGGGGGCACTCGCAGAGGCGGTGGGATAATGGGATTACGTCGCGCTTTCTTCGCCCCACTGATACTGATCACCCTTGCCCTGGTACCACTCAGAGCCGCTGCGGATGCCAGTTACGAAGCCTGCGGACTGATCGCGAGCCAGTACCTGACCTCGGTGCAACTGATGGAACAGGGGCTCGATCCGGCGGTGCTGAAGGATACCCTGCCGGGCCTGAGCGAGGCGGGCGCCCGGCGCATCGACAAGCTTCACGAAACCCTGAGCAACAATGGCCCCGTCGACACCTACTCCAACATCCATGCCCGTTTTGCCCGCTGCGCCCGCAATGTGCATGAGCAACGGGGTGAACCGGAGCCCGGCACGCGGCAGGATCTGTTCTACCGCTGTGCCGGCGAAAACAAGATCCGCTATGAGATCGCTCTGGCAGCTTTTGCGGGAGGCGGCATGAAAGAGGTCCGTGAGCAGCTTGCCCCTCGCCACAAGCCGGTTGCGGAAGCGCTTTTCCAGCGTTACGAGGAAACCGACGCGGCCACAGTCCTGCGCGATATCGGGACCACCTTCAAGGCGTGTTTACGCCAACCGGGCGAGGCATCGCGTTCAGATAATGGTTGACAGCGCCTCGGCGCTCGCCTAAAGTGCGCGACCTGTAACGCACTACACAGCGTCCCGTTCGTCTAGTGGTTAGGACACCGCCCTTTCACGGCGGTAACAGGGGTTCGAGTCCCCTACGGGACGCCACTTTTTCTTTTCCTCTCTCTTTCCCGACTCCGATAATCGTTTGGCTGGCCCAACCCTGCGGCTATGCGACGGATTCCAGTTTCACTGCTATAGTGTGAACGACCCGTAACTCACCCCCCGAGCCTACCGGAGCAGAGCCGCCGACCCATGCGTAATCCGCTGTCCTGGTCACGGAGCCCCATTATCCGCTCTCCCCTATCCCTGCGGCTCCTTGGATTGATCGTGCTGTGCAGTTCAATCTTTACCCTGGTAACGGCAGCGGCTCAGGTCTGGATGAGTTACAGCTCGGACGTCGCCAGTATCGAACAGCGCCTGACCGTTATTGAGGCCGGTTACAAGAACAGTCTCGCAAGCAGTGTCTGGGCGATTGATCAGGAACTGATCGAGGTTCAGCTCGAGGGCATTACAAGTCTCCCGGACATCGCTCACGCCCGCCTCGAGATGAGCCCGGAAGGCGTGATCCATGCCGGGGCAATACCGGAGGATGCTGGCACAGCCACACATGACTTCAGTCTCCAGTATGACGGGGAAACACTCGGCCATGTTGAGGTCACAGCCAGCCTCAGGGGCGCCTACGAGAACCTCAAACGCAATATCCGCGTCATCCTCACGACCCAGGCGCTGCGCACCTTCTTCCTGTCGCTGCTGCTGCTCTGGATCTTCCACTATTTCGTGGCACGACACCTCACCACCATGGCCAACTACGCACGCCGGTTCACGCTGCAGAACCTGAACGATCCCCTGGCGCTGGAGCGCCGCGCCCCCCACCGGCGGCGTCCGGATGAACTCGACCATGTCACTGACGCCATCAACAGCATGCGCGAACGCCTACGTGAGGACCTTGAGCGCCAGAAGGCGGACGAGACGGAAATCCGCAAGCTCTCCCTCGCATTGGAACAGAGCCCGTCGTCGGTCATCATCTGTGACCGCGGTTGGCGCATCGAATACGCCAACAATAAGTTCCTGCAGATGACCGGCCTGAAGATGGAGGACATTGTCCAGCACCACCCGGCATTCCTCACATCGGACACGCTCAGCGAAGAAGAGAACCGGGAACTGTGGAACAACGTCCGGCTTCAGGTACAGCGGGTGGGCGTGTGGCAGGGCGAAATGCAGCGCACACGGGACAATGGCGAACGGTTCTGGGAACAGGTAGTCGTCACTCCGATCCGTAACGAAGACGAGCAGCCCTCCCACTACCTGATCCTCGGCGAGGATATCAGCATCCGCAAACGCTACGAACAGCAGTTGCTGCGCCAGGCCAACTACGACATCCTCACTGGCCTGCCCAACCGGATGCTGGCGCTGGACCGGCTCAAGCTCGCGCTCGCCCAGGCGCGACGGGACCAGACCATGGTCGGCGTGATGTTCCTGGATCTGGATAACTTCAAGCACATCAACGACACCATGGGCCATGATGCCGGTGACAACATGCTGATCGAAGCATCGCGCCGGGTGTCAGCCTGCCTGCGCGGCACCAGCACCGTCGCCCGCCTGGGCGGCGACGAGTTCCTGATCATCCTGCCTACCCTGGGATCACCCGAGGCGACGCAGCAGGTGGCGGAACGCATCCTGCAGACCTTCGTCCCGCCCTTCCATATTGGCTCTCAGGAAGTGTTTGTCAGTACCAGTATCGGCATTGCCATCTACCCGGGCGATGGTGATAACAGCACCAACCTGCTGCAGAACGCCGACGCCGCGATGTACGAGGCCAAGAACCGTGGCAAGAGCGCCTATCAACGGTTTGCCCCGGAGATGAAGGAAGTCTCCCAGGAGCGCCTCCAGACCGAGAGTCTGCTCCGACGGGCGCTGGAGATGCAGGAGTTCGAACTGCGTTTCCAGCCCATCATGCGACTGGGCGACAACCGGATCATGGGGGCGGAAGCGCTGCTGCGCTGGAACAACCCGACCCTGGGCATGGTGCCGCCGGACCGCTTCATCCCTCTGGCCGAGGAAACGGGGCTCATCATCTCCATTGGCCGCTGGGTGATTCGCGAGGCGTGCCAGGTGGTCAGTCGCTGGCAGAAGCTGACGGGCGATCCTGTGATCATGGCAGTCAATGTCTCTCCGCGTCAGTTCCGGGACCCCCACTTCGTGGATACGGTCAGTGCCGCGCTGGAAGAGGCCGGCCTGGAGGGCCAGTACCTGGAGCTTGAGATCACCGAGCGCCTGATCCTGGACAACAACCTGGAAACCGACCGGGTGCTGCGGGACCTGGATGCCATGGGCGTGCGCCTGTCCGTCGACGACTTCGGCACCGGCTACTCCGCTCTCGGCTACCTCAAGAACTATCCCTTTGACACGCTGAAGATCGACAAATCCTTCGTGGGCGACCTCAATCGGGATTCCGACGACACCGCGCTGGTGCGCGCCATCATCAACATGGCTCACAGCCTGAGCCTGAGTGTGGTTGCCGAGGGTGTGGAGTACCGGGACCAGTTGGAGTTCCTGGCGACCGAGCGCTGCGATTACGCCCAGGGCTTCCTGTTCACCCATCCACTCAATGAACGCGAATTCCTTCTCTGGTGCAGCGACCATATTGCCGGTTAGGATGCCGGCATGGATCAACAACACCTGCTCATCATCAATGCCGGCAGCTCCTCGCTCAAGCTGACGCTTGCAGCACTGCCGGAATACACGGTTCTGGCCGCCTTTCTCGCGGAGCGGCTGGGCACGGGTGCCCCCACCCTCCACCAGAAAACCCCGCAGAGCGCCAGCGAGTCCCTCGCGGCCGATGCAGGCCATCACGAGGCGCTGGAGGCCTGCCTGGAACGCCTCCGGGAGCAGGGCGTGCTTACCCGCGCCCCGGATGCCGTCGGTCACCGTGTTGTCCATGGCGGGGAACGCTTTACGGATTCCGCCAGGATCGATGAGGAGGTGATCGACGCCATTGAGGCCTGCAGCTCACTCGCCCCCCTGCATAACCCGGCCAACCTTGAAGGCATTCGGGCCCTTCAGGCGCTGTACCCCAACGTCCCCCAGGTGGCTGTGTTCGACACCGCCTTCCACCAGACACTCCCGAAGGCAGCGTACCATTACGCCGTGCCGCATACGCTCTACCGGGAGCACGGGCTCCGCCGCTATGGCTTCCACGGCACCAGTCATCGCTGGATACTGCAGCAGGCCGCGGAACGACTCGGGCAGACACCAGAACAGACCTCCATTATCTCAGCCCACCTGGGCAACGGCTGCAGCGTTACAGCCGTACGCGATGGCCGCAGCGTCGACACCAGCATGGGCCTGACGCCCCTGGAAGGCCTGGTCATGGGCACCCGCAGCGGCGACGTTGACCCGGGCCTGTTCGACTTCCTGCTGCGCCGGGGCTACACCGCCGAAGCCATCCACGACATGCTCAACCGCGAGAGCGGCCTCCTTGGCCTCTCCGGTCTCAGCCAGGACATGCGCACCCTCACCGAAGCAGCCGAGGACGGCAATGAACAGGCCGACCTGGCCGTCAACGTCTTCTGCTTCCGGCTGGCACGCTACATCGGCGCCATGATGGCGTCACTGGACAGGCTGGACGCGCTGGTGTTCACCGGCGGTATCGGCGAGAACAGCGCCCTGGTGCGGCAACGGACCCTGGAACGTCTGGGTATTTTCGGGCTCGCGCGGGAGTCGATACTGGTGATCCCCACGGACGAGGAACAGATGATCGCACTGGACACACAACGCCTGACCAACACCAGGAGGGATGCCTGATGGCCCAGAACCTGTTTATTGCCCCGACCGACCTCCATTCCGGGCTCACCTCCGTGTGCCTGGGCCTGGTGCGGTCGCTGGACCGTCTCGGCCTGCGGGTCGGTTTTTTCAAGCCGGTGGCCCAGAGCGCCATGGGCGACGACTCCGATGCCTCCGTGCACTTCATCCGGGCCCGGACCAACCTCGAGCCACCCGTACCGATTCCCCTGCACGAGGCCCAGGAACGCATCAACGAGGGTCGCTCGGGCGAGCTCATGGAGGACATGATCGGGCGCTATCACGACGCCTGCGCTGACTGTGACGTCGTCATCGTCGAAGGACTGGTCCCCGACAGCCAGGAAAGCTACACCCAGCGCCTGAATGTGGAACTGGCCCGCAACCTGGACGCCCAGGTGATCCTGGTCAGTGCCCCCGGTAAGCGCAGCCCCGGGGCGCTGGGGGAACGCCTGACCTTTACCAGCCGCATCTTCTCCGAGTCCGCAGAGACGCCGGTCATCGGCGTCATCCTCAACCGCCTGGGTGAACCCAGCGGCCACACCCTGCCGCTGGCTGCAGATGACACCGAGCCCGACCCGATACCCGATTGGGCCAGTGAATGCCCACCCCTGCGCGATGGCCACCTGAGGCTGATCGGGGCCATTCCATGGCGCCCCGAGCTGGTCGAGCCCCGGGTGAGCGACATTGCCCGGGAACTTGACGCGGAACGCCTGCACAGCGGTGACATGGATCACCGGCGGGTTCGCCGGGTCAGCATCGCCTCCCGGACGATCCCCAACATGGTCAACACGCTGAGGCCGGGCACACTGGCCGTGACGCCCGGTGACCGGGAGGACATCATCGCTGCGGCTGCGCTGGCCGCCCTTTCCGGCACACCACTGGCAGGGCTGGTCCTGACCGGTGGCCTCCGACCCAGCGACCAGACCCTGACCTTCTGTCGCGCTGCCCTGGAAACCGGCCTGCCGGTCATGACGTCCACCATGGACACCTACCACACCGCGCATTGCCTCATGTCGATGGATATAGCGGTTCCCGTGGATGATGGGGAACGCATCGAGAAAGTCATGGAGACCACCGCCGAGGCCATTGACGCGGAATGGCTGCGTGACCAACTCGCGGTGGATCGCGAACCCCGCCTGTCACCACCGGCGTTCCGCCACCTTCTGACGCATCGGGCCCGTGAGGCCGGCAAGCGCATCATCCTGCCGGAAGGCGATGAGCCCAGGACACTGCAGGCGGCCGCCCGCTGCCAGGAGAAGGGGATCGCGGACTGTGTGCTGGTGGGCAACCCCGAACACATTGAATCCGTCGCCCGCTCGCGGGACATCGCCCTGCCCGACAGCATCCGAATCATCGACCCGGACGACGTCCGCGACAGCTACGTGGACAGCATGGTTGAACTTCGCCGCCACAAGGGCATGAAACCGGACATGGCCCGTGCTTTGCTGGAGGATAACGTCATGCTCGCCACCCTGATGGTGGCACTGGACGAGATGGACGGGCTGGTCTCTGGCGCGGTCCACACAACGGCGAACACCATCCGGCCCGCCCTGCAGCTGATCAAGACACACCAGGCCGCGAAGATCGTCTCCTCAGTGTTCTTCATGTGCCTGCCGGACCAGGTCCGGGTCTACGGGGACTGCGCGGTGAACCCGGACCCGGACGCCGAGGAGCTGGCGGACATTGCCATCCAGAGCGCGGACTCCGCCGATACCTTCGGCATCACACCCCGGGTGGCCATGATCAGTTACAGCACCGGCAGTTCCGGCAGTGGCGACGACGTGGAGAAGGTGCGACAGGCGACCGAGATCGCACAGAAGCGGCGGCCGGAGCTGTTGATCGATGGTCCGCTGCAGTACGACGCCGCCGCTATTGAAAGCGTCGCCCGCAGCAAGGCACCGGACAGTCCAGTGGCGGGTCGTGCCACCATCTTCATCTTTCCGGACCTCAACACCGGCAACACTACCTATAAAGCGGTTCAGCGCAGTGCCAACGTGGTCAGCATTGGGCCCATGCTCCAGGGACTGCGCAAGCCGGTGAACGATCTCTCAAGGGGAGCGCTGGTGGAAGACATTGTCTTCACCATCGCGCTGACGGCGATACAGGCGAAGCAGGTGGCAGACCAGGGGCTGGCCTAGCCGCGCTTTTTACGGCGCTTGCTCTGCTTCTCGTTCTTCTTAACGTGCTGCATCAGGCGCGCCTTCTTCTGCTTCTGGCGCTTGTTGAGGGTATTTTTCCGCCCTTCAAAGGGGTTGTCCGGCGAACGGAACTCAAAACGGATGGGCGTGGCCTCCACCTTCAGCACTCGCCGGAAGGTGTTCTCGAGGTAACGCTGGTAATCCTTGGGTACCGCATCCGCCTGGGTGCCGTGAACAATAATCCGCGGCGGACAGGAGCCGCCCTGGTGGGCGTAACGCAGCTTGATGCGATGCCCCCGGACGATTGGCGGCTGATGCTGGACGACTGCATCCTGGAGGATCCGCGTCAGGTGGTTCGTGGACCACTTGGCCATGGCGGAGTCGTAGCCCGCATCGATGGAGTCGTAGAGATCGCCGACGCCGGTGCCGTGCAGGGCCGATATGAAGTGCATGCGGGCGTAATCCAGAAAGCCCAGGCGCCACTTGAGCTGTTCCCTGAGCCAACGGCGGTCGTCCGGATCCATGCCGTCCCACTTGTTGATCGCCACTACCACCGCGCGACCGGCATCCAGGGCAAAGCCGATCAGGTGCATATCCTGCTCGACCAGCCCCTCGCGGGCATCAATCACCACGATGACCACATGGGCGTGCTCAATCGACTGGAGCGTCTTCACCACCGAGAACTTCTCGACCGTCTCCTTCACCTGCCGCCGCCGGCGCACGCCGGCGGTATCGATCAGCGTGTAGTCACGATCCCGCCGGGTGAAGGGGATGCGGATACTGTCCCGGGTCGTGCCCGGCTCATCGTAGACCACCACCCGCTCCTCGCCGAGGATGCGGTTCACCAGGGTTGATTTACCCACGTTCGGGCGACCAATAATGCCAACCTGGATGCGCCCTTCTTCCTCATCCTCCGCTTCCTCCTCGGAGGCATCGGTATCGCCGAGCACCTCGTCCAAAAGCCGACGGATGCCCCGGTTATGGGCCGCGGACACAGGGTGAAGGGGATCAAAGCCAAGACCGTGGAACTCGGCCGAGGCCTGGTCCTCGTCCTGGCCATCGGTCTTGTTGACCACAAGATGGGCGGCCACGCCCTGGCGGCGGAGCTGGTCCATGATGGCCTCATCTCCGGGCGTCAGGCCAGCACGCCCGTCCACCACAAACAGCACTTCATCCGCTTCCTCGATGGCGGCCGAGGCCTGGTCCGCCATCAGCTGGTCCACGCCCGTTTCCTCGCCGGCAAGGCCACCGGTATCAATAGCAATGAAGCGGTGCCCGCGATGGTGCCCCTCGCCATACTGGCGATCGCGGGTCAGGCCGGAGAAATTGGCAACCAGGGCATCCCGGCTGCGCGTCAGCTGATTGAACAGCGTGGACTTGCCCACATTGGGGCGGCCGACAACGGCGATAACGGGAATCATGGGACTCAGCGGTCAGCTTCCCGTACGTGGTAGGAAGCCAGCCAGCCCCCGTTGCCGAAAACGATCACGCGATCACGGAAGCGGATGGGGTCGGCCCGCAAGCCCTCGTCATCCACCAGCAGACGCCCATCAATAGTGCCATCGGCCGCATCAACCGCGTACAGGTACCCCTCGAAATCCCCAACCACCGCGTGATTGCCAAGTGCCACGGGCGCGGTCGGCTGGCGCCAGGCCAGCTCACTATGCCGCCAGAGCTCACTGCGGGAGGCGCGCTCGAAGCCCACCAGGGTCCCGTCCGCGCCGGCGGCAACCACCTGCTCATCGGTTACGGCAGGCGCCTTCAGGCTGGACAGTTCACGGCTCCACTGCTCCTCCCCGGAGCGGAGATCCAAGGCCGAGACACTGCCCTGGTAAGCACTGACATAGACGGTGTCCTCGACCACATGGGGTGAGGAGTCAACATCGACAAGCCGCTCCAGTTCGGTGCGCCCCGCCGGCTGGGCCAGTGCCTGCTCCCACTGGACCGCGCCGCTATGCACATCCAGGGCCACGACACGGCCATTATCAAATCCGGCAATCACCCGGCTGCCATCCACCCAGGGTGTGGCATTGCCCCGGAAGCTCAGCACCGGCATGTTACTGTCATACTGCCAGCGTCGTTCTCCGTCCGACTGACTGAACGAGAGCAACTCGCCGTCGATGGTCTGTACCACAACATAACGGCCATTGCTCTGTGGCGGCACCAGGGATTCATTGGGCAGCGACGCCCGCCATTGCTCTTTACCCTCGTGAGACAGGGCAATAAGCTCACCGTTGCGACTCACTACGTAGAGATGATCCCTGTCGACGCCAACACCTGCCAGGAGGCGTTCATCCAGCTTTTCCCACCAGTCCCGGCGGCCATTACGGGCATTGTAGGACGTGATATAGCCGTTCTCAGTGGCGGCATAGACCCGCTTCTCATGCACCCCGGGCGACAGGAACAGGTACTGGCCATCCATGCCTTCAGCGACACGACGGCTCCAGATCTCGCGCACCTCGGCGTCACCGGACGCTTCCGGAACCGGCGCCGGCTGCTCACGTGGTTCGGAACTGCTGCATCCGGCCAGAACCATGCCCGCGAAAAGACTGCTCACCACGCAGCGCCAGGCTGCGACAGGTACCCGCATCAACCCTCCTCCATTACGGTGAGGTCACTGAGTTTCAGCTCCAGGAGCCGGTCGTTGACGTCCTCCCCGTGCGCTTCGCGCGCTGCCTCGTAGGCCTCCCGAGCGGCGTCTTCGTCGCCCATCGCATGATGGGCATCGCCCTTGAGCTCATGGAACAGCGGTGCAAATTCGCCGGTATCCTCAATCCCCTCGAGCGACGAGAGAGCGCTTTCGAAGTCCTCATTCGCCAGCTGGGCCCGGGCCAGGCGCAAACGGATCACGCGCGGCAGCGGCTCGCCCTCGGCCTGCTCCAGTGCCCATTCAAGCTCTGCGGTCGCATCCTCGGGCCGGGATTCCTCCATGTAGATACTGGCCGCAACCATGGCCGAGAATACCGCATAGGGGCTGCCGGGCTGGTTGTCCTTGAGGTTGTCCAGTGCGTACTCCATGGAGGAGAGGCGCTCTTCCGTTTCCTTATCCGACTGCAGGGCACTGATCACACTGTCAAAGCCCTGCCGCGCCTCGGCGCGCGCCGCCGCCTGGTGGTTCTCCCAGTACTGCCAGCCGGCGATACCCAGGAGCACGATCGCGATGCCCAGAATCACGCTCGAGCCGTTCTTCTTCCACCAGCGCTTGAACGCTTCCCACTGTTCGTCTTCTTCGGCCACTCTTTATTCTCCTTGTTCGCTTACTCGTTCACCGAGGCGGGCTTCACAGGCCGCCACCAGCTCGGATTGCGCGATCCGCTGCTGTTCGGTACTCGCCAGGTCCTTGATACTCACTTCCCCGGCCGCGGCTTCATCCGCACCCAGGATCAGCGCCAGACGCGCACCTGAGGCATCCGCTTTCTTCATTCGGCTCTTGAACCCGCCGCCGCCGCAGTGTGTAACCACGGTGTGCTCCGGCAATGCGTCACGCAGCTGCTCAGCAAGTCCAAACGCCTGCCCCGCCAGGCTTTCATCCATACCCAGAACGTACACGTCGGCATTGCCGTTAACCCATTCCGGGACCAGCTCTTCCGTTTCCAGGAGCAGGATCAGCCGCTCCATGCCCATGGCAAAACCGATGGCAGGCGTGGAACGCCCTCCAAGCTGTTCCACCAGTCCATCGTACCGGCCACCGGCACAGACGGTCCCCTGCGCTCCGAGCGCATCGGTGACCCACTCGAACACGGTTTTACCGTAGTAGTCCAGCCCACGGACCAGACCCGGATTAACGCTGTAGGCAAGGCCCGCCGCGTCAAGGCGTTCACACAGGGACCGGAAATGCTCGCGGCTCACCTCCCCGATGTAATCCGCCAGTACGGGGGCGTCCTCCAGAATGCGCTGGGTCTCGGCCACTTTCGAGTCGAGAATACGCAGTGGATTGGAGGCAAGCCGGCGTTGGCTGTCCTCGTCGAGCCGCTCACGGTGACCCTCAAGGTAGGCGGTCAACGCCTCGCGGTAGCGCTGCCGGTCCTCGGCCGTGCCCAGGGAATTGATCTCCAGGCGAACCTGCCCCGCCAGGCCCAGTTCGCGCCAGATCCGGGCGGTCATCAGCAACAGTTCCGCATCAATGTCCGGTCCTTCCATACCGAAGGCTTCCACGCCGATCTGGTGGAACTGGCGGTAGCGCCCCTTCTGGGGCCGTTCGTGGCGGAACATGGGACCGGTGTACCAGAGTCGCTGCTGCTGGTTGAAAAGCAGGCCGTGCTGCTCCGCGGCCCGCACGCAGCCAGCGGTACCTTCCGGTCGGAGGGTCAGGCTGTCGCCGTTACGATCCGCGAAGGTGTACATCTCCTTCTCGACGATGTCGGTGACCTCGCCAATGGAACGGCTGAACAGCTCGGTTTTCTCCACAATGGGCATGCGGATCTCGCGGTATCCGTAGGCGTTGAGCACACGGCCCAGAGCGCCTTCCACATACTGCCAGACCGGTGTCTGCTCCGGCAGAATGTCGTTCATGCCCCGAATTGCCTGTATTCTGGCCAAGGTTCTCCCCTGTTCGGTCGCGTGGTTGCCCGCCCGCGATCAGCCCTTGGCGATGATGGCGTCTTCTTCCGCCTTCTTGCGCGCCGCCCGCTGACGGATCTCGCGCTCCAGGTCATCCACCAGGGAGGCCTTGTCGATCTTGCGGTCCTTATCCCCATCCTGGTACATCAGGTGCTGGGGGGTACCGCCCGTGATACCGATGTCCGCTTCCTTCGCCTCACCGGGCCCGTTCACGATGCAGCCGATCACGGCCACATCCATGGAGGTGTTCACATCCTCCAGCCGGGACTCCAGCTCGTTCATGGTGCCGATTACATCAAAGTTCTGGCGCGAGCAACTCGGGCAGGCGATGAAGTTGATCCCGCGCGTACGCAGGCGCAGACTCTTGAGGATATCGTAGCCAACCTTGATCTCCTCCACCGGGTCCGCGGCCAGCGAAATGCGGATGGTATCACCAATCCCTTCCGCCAGCAGCATGCCCAGGCCAACCGAGGACTTCACGGAGCCCGAACGCAAGCCACCGGCTTCCGTGATCCCCAGGTGAAGTGGTTGCTCGATCTTGTCTGCAATCAGCCGGTAAGCCTTAACCGCCATGATGACGTCTGAGGCCTTGAGACTGACCTTGAAATCCTTGAAATCGTAACGGTCAAGGATCTCGATGTGCCGCATGGCGGATTCCACCATCGCCTCGGAGGTGGGTTCGCTGTACTTGCGCAGAAGATCCTTCTCCAGGGAGCCGGCGTTCACGCCGATGCGGATCGGGATGCCGTGGTCCTTGGCCGCATTGATGACGGCTCTCACCCGCTCTTCCTTGCCGATGTTGCCAGGGTTAATACGCAGGCAGTCCACGCCCAGTTCCGCAACACGCAGGGCGATCTTGTAGTCAAAGTGAATGTCGGCCACCAGGGGCACGTTCACCTGGGCCCGGATTTTCGCGAAGGCCTCGGCGCAATCCATGTCCGGAACCGAAACCCGGACGATGTCGGCGCCGGCTTCCTCCAGGCCCCTGATCTGCGCCACTGTGCCCTCAATATCGAGGGTATCCGTGTTCGTCATGCTCTGAACGGCAATCGGCGCATCGCCCCCCACGGGAACCGAACCCACGTGGATCTGGCGGGATGGCCTGCGTTGTATGGGAGACTCTTCGTTCTTAAGCATCGTATCGTTCCTGCCACTGATTGCGGCTGCCCTGCAGGGGCTCAGCCATTGGCTGCATCAAGTACAAACTGGGTGCGGCCGGCATTCGCCGGATACTGCTCAAGGTCTACCGATTCACCCATGAACCGGAGTCCGGAAACCGCATCCACATTCCCGAGGAGCACCTCAAAGGGGCCAGTCCCCTCATACTCCACGCTATCGCCCTCCTGGGCCAGGGTTGTAACCACACGTTCACCATTACCATTGACCACCTCTACCCAGCAGGCGCCGTCAAAGGTAATGACAAGCGACGCCTGAGCGCCGGTGTCAGAAGATTGGTCGTCATCGTTGGGGCTCTGATCGCCCGAGTCAGCATCAGGATTATCCACCAGGGCAATCGGCGCCGATGAGGAACCGGTTTCAGACTCTGTCTCCGGGCCCGCCTCACTGGAGGCGCTGTCAGAACTTTCCTGAGCTTGAGTCTCAGACTCGTCTTCTGATACCGGTTCCGACTCACCGGTATCATCCCCGGAGCCATCTGCCTCGGAGGACGCTTCGGGAACCTCAAGCTCCACGTCTCCAACGGCCTCGACCGCATCTCCAGCAGAGTCAACGACCCAGGGCCCATACTGGAAGACAAGCCAGCTGCCAACCACCAGCGCCAGAACAGCAATCATACCGCCCCCGATGCGGCGTCGGCGCACTTTCCTCTGGTGTATCAGCTCGGTGGGGGTGGGCTCGTGAGCTTGTTCCTGTTCCTGGCGAAAGGGTTCCAACTCCCTGTCCAGCCGTGCGATCAAATCATCGCCGTCCTGGTCGGTAAGGCGCGCGTACGAGCGGACATACCCCTTCAGGAACAGGTCGCCCGGCATGGTTTCGTAATCGCTCTCCTCGATGGCCCGGATAATTGTCGGCCTCAGGTGCAGCTGATCCGCCACATCCTGTCGATCCATGCCTTTCTGTTCACGGGCAGCCCGGAGCTGTTCACCAACCGCCCGGGGTGCCGTCCCGTTATTGTTCTCCGCGCTACCCTCTTCAGTCATCGGTGCTCATGGTCCTGTATTGCTCGTATTCCTCGGAATCCGGGAATCGTTGCTCCAACTGCTCCGCAAGTTCCGAAGCCTCTTCCTCATCACCGGCTTCCCGGGCAAGACGGACACCAGCCAGCAGCGATGCCGGGGTGTGGGATGCTTCCTGAGAGCGCTCGATCCGCATGCGCAGCTGGCGGTAGAGCGGGCGTGCCTCTGAATAGCGACCGGCATCGACCAATGAGACCACCGCACCGACATGCGCCCTCATACTGCCGCGCTCCAGCTGCATCGCGCGCTGATAGGCATCCGCGGCTTCATCGTGCCGCTCCAGCTTGCGAGCGGTACGTGCCAGGTTGATGAAAACACCGGCACGCCTGTCAAAGTCGGTATCCTCAGCGGCACGACGGAACTGTTCAAGGGCCTCTTCATACCGGCCCCTGTTGTAGAGAAAAACCCCGAAATGGGAGCGACCGCGCGTGTAATCCGGGTTCAGGTCGAGCGCTCGCCGGAATCGTTCCTCGGCCAGGTCATACTCTCCCTCTTCCTGACTGATCAGGCCCTGCGCGGCAATGGCGGGTGCGCTTTCGTCATTGATTTCGAGAGCCCTGTCCAGGTGACGGCGTGCGCGGTCATACCGCTCGTCCTGGATGTACGCCAGGCCCAGGCGCACATAGGCATCCTCCGCCTCTTCGGGATCACCGGACGCGAAGGTGCCCTGGCGCTGTGAGACACAGCCCGCGGCAAGAATACAAAGGAGCAGCACTGCGGTAATCCGCATCGAGCCCGACATGAATCGCCCTGTCATGGAGTCAGTCGTCCTCCGGATTGTCCTCGTTCAGCTCACCTCCTGGTGAACCGGGATGTAGCGCTCACTGCGGCGAGTTCGATCCTCGAACTGCCCGACCAGCTGACCACAGGCCGCGTCGATGTCATCGCCACGCGTGGCCCGCACCGTTGTAATATAGCCGGCCTGGTTCATGATGTCCTGAAACCGTTTGACCGCATTCCCGCTCGGGCGCCGGTAGTCGCTCTCGGGAAAGGGGTTGAATGGAATCAGGTTGACCTTACACGGCACATCCACCAGCAGATCGGCGAGCTGGCTCGCATGCTCCGGCTGGTCGTTCACGCCCTCGATCAGCGTGTACTCGATGGTCGCACGACGCCGATCCCCCAGCCCGGAAAGGTACTGCTTCGTCGCCGAAAGCAGCCGCTCAATCGGATACTTACGGTTCAGCGGTACCAGCTCGTTCCGCAGCTCATCATTGGGGGCATGGAGCGAAATGGCAAGTGACACGTCAGAAACCTCGCCCAACTTCTCGAGTGCCGGAATCACCCCGGAGGTGCTCACAGTCACGCGCCGCTTGGAGATGCCGTAGGCCCAGTCATCCATCATCAGGTCCATGGCATCAACGACGTTGTCGAAGTTGAGCAGGGGCTCGCCCATGCCCATCATCACCACATTGGTGATGGGCCGTTCTTTCGTACGATCAAACGGCATGAAGGTCCGCAGCGCCGCCCAGACCTGGCCGATGATTTCAGCCGCGGACAAGTTGCGGTTGAAACCGCGCTTGCCGGTAGAGCAGAAACTGCAGTCGAGACTGCACCCCACCTGAGAGGAAACACAGAGGGTGCCACGCTCGCCATCGGGAATCAGCACCGTCTCGATGCTGTTGCCCTCGGCCATGCGCATGACCCACTTACGGGTGCCGTCTTCCGAGGTCTCGTCCAGCAGGACTTCCGGCCCGCGGATCTCGGCGATTCCCGCCAGCCGCGCACGCAGCGCCTTGCTGACGTTGGTCATCGCCTCGAAGTCATCCACCCCGTAATGGTGGATCCACTTCATTACCTGCCCGGCACGGAACTTTTTCTCGCCGATATCGACGAAAAACTGTTCCATCTTGTGCCGCGGAAGGCCAAGCAGGTTAACCTTCTCGGCTGGGCTTTCGGAACCGGTCTTGCTCATGGTCGGGGTACCTTCTGTGCCCGCGCCGGACTCACAGGGTGCGCGGGCAGATCTCGCTGTCGTTGAAGAAATAGGCGATCTCGCGTTCCGCGGATTCCGGGGAATCGGAACCGTGCACCGCATTGGCGTCGATGGTCTCGGCAAAATCCGCGCGGATGGTGCCGGCTTCGGCTTCCTTGGGATTGGTCGCCCCCATCAGGTCGCGATTCAGGGCAATGGCGTTGTCGCCCTCAAGCACCTGAACAATAACCGGGCCGGAGGTCATGAAGCCGACCAGGTCCGGGAAGAAGGGCCGCTCGCGGTGCTCGGCGTAGAACCCTTCCGCCTGCTCCTGGGTCATGTGGATCATCCGGGCAGCGATAACCTGCAGGCCAGCCTTCTCAAAACGGCTTTCAATCTCGCCGATCAGGTTGCGGGAGACAGCGTCCGGCTTAATGATCGAGAGCGTGCGCTCAGTAGCCATGTAGTCAAACTCCTGTTAACGGTAGTCGGTAAATTACTGGCGGAATTATACGCACCTCAGGCGCAAAGTCACACCGTCGCCCGCCGTGCGGCGCTGCGTTCTCGCAGCCGCGTCACCGCCTCGGTCACACGCTCGGACGCTGTATCAACCTCCGCCTCCGTGCTGAAGCGACCCAGCGAGAAACGCAGGGATCCCTGGGCCATCTCGCCAGACAGGCCAATTCCCCGGAGCACGTAGGAAGGCTCGGTAGTCGCCGAAGCGCAGGCGGAACCGGAAGAAACTGCGATACCCCGCAATGCCAGCAGCAGGGACTCGCCGTCGACACCCTCGAACCCAATGTTGATAATCCCGGGAACGCGCGCCTGCTCCGGGCCATGCACGTGAACGCCGGCCAGTCCGCCCAGCGCATCAATAAAGCGTGAACGCAGTGACTCCAGGCGCTCAGCCTCGGCCCCGCCTTCCTCAAGCGCCAGGCTGAAGGCGTGTCCCATGGCGGCAATCTGATGGGTGGCCAGGGTTCCAGAGCGCAGGCCCCGCTCGTGGCCGCCGCCGTGCATCTGGGCTTCGATGACGACGTCCGGCGACCGGCGAACATAGAGCGCCCCCACCCCTTTGGGCCCATAGACCTTATGCGCGGAGAGCGCCATCAGGTCCGCTGGCATCCGGCTTACGTCCAGCTCCATCTTGCCCGCGGCCTGGGCCGCGTCGACGTGGAACAGCACGCCCCGCTCACGCAGCAGGGTGCCAATAGCCGCGATCGGATTAACGCTGCCAAGTTCATTGTTGACCGCCATCAGCGACACCAGGGTGGTGTCTTCCCGGAGTGCTTCCTTGACCTGATCCGCCGAGATACAACCCGACGGGTCCGGCTCCAGCCAGGTCACCTCAAACCCCCGTGCTTCAAGCCACTGAAAGCAATCCACTACGGCCTTGTGTTCGATCATGGAGGTAATGACGTGACAGCCGCGAGCCTGGTTGGCCATGGCCGCACCCTTGATGGCGAGGTTATCCGACTCGGTGGCCCCAGAAGTCCAGACAATCTCGCGGCTGTCGGCACCGATCAACCCGGCAACCCGGGCGCGGGCCTGCTCGACAGCGGCTTCGGCCTGCCACCCGACCGCGTGAGAGCGGGAGGCGGGGTTGCCGAAAATGCCATCGGGAGTCAGGTACTGCTGCAGCGTTTCCGCCACGCGCGGGTCAACGGGCGTGGTGGCGGCGTAATCAAGATAGATGGTCTGTGTCATGGGTTGTTTCGCTGTTGGGAGCCGTCCGTACAGGCCCGCTCAGGCGCTGGCAGGGCGGGTATCACCCGCTATCAGAGCTGTATCCCGCTGCCGCTGGTCCTGACGCTGCGCCACAGCCTGGATTTCCGGCTTGTCACGCAGCTGGGCGAGACTGATCCGGCTCAGGAAGCGATGGATTTCATCGCCCAGATCCGCCCAAAGGTAGTGGGTCAGGCACATTTCGCCATTCTGGCAATCACCGATACGATTACAACGGGTCGTATCCAACGACTCGTTGACCGCATCCACCACGTCCGCCACGAAGATGGCACTGTCCGCAGCAGTCAGGCGATAGCCACCACCCGGGCCTCGGACACTGGCCACGAGATTGCTCCTGCGAAGCTTCGCGAACAGCTGTTCCAGATAGGACAGTGAGATGCCCTGCCGCTCTGAAATATCAGCAAGGGACACCGGCCCATTCTCGGAATGGATGGCCAGGTCCAGCATTGCCGTGACGGCGTAGCGCCCCTTCGTGGTCAGCTTCATGGTAAGAATCCGGTTGCGCTGACAGATTGACTTTGATTATCAATTAACCAAGTAAAACAGTCAAGTATTCTTGCCGGACCCCTCATCGCCAGCTGCTTCGCCCTGCTCTTCGGAGGGCACATCACCGCAGTCGAAGTCCATTGGCAGTGGTGGCATCTCTGTGGAACCACGGTAGCTGTCCATCTGTTTCAGGGCCTGGCACATAGTCTCAATACGCTCATCCACCACATGCATATGATCGAGCATGCTGCGAATGGAACGCGCGATCGGGTCGGGCATGTCCTCGCTGAGCCCGTAGGCATCGAAGCCGATCTTCTGCTCCATGGCCTTGCGACGGCCTTCTTCCGGTTCATCCTGTCTGGCCACAATCCGCCCTGGGATGCCCACGACCGTCGCGCCTTCCGGAACCTCCTTGGTAACCACGGCATTGGAGCCCACCTTGGCGTGATTGCCAATAGTGAAGGGCCCGAGGATCTTGGCGCCGGCCCCGACCACGACACCATCCCCCAGCGTCGGGTGGCGCTTACCGTGATGCCAGCTGGTCCCGCCCAGGGTGACCCCCTGATACAGAGTGACGTCGTCACCGATGACGGTGGTCTCGCCAATGACCACACCCATACCGTGATCAATAAAGAAACGCCGGCCGATAGTCGCCCCAGGGTGAATCTCGATGCCGGTCAGCCAGCGCGCGAACGTGGAGATAGTGCGGGCCAGCCACTTGAACCCCCAGTACCAGAGCCGATGGTTCATCCGGTGAAAGAGAAGCGCGTGAAGGCCAGGATAGTTGGTCAGAACCTCAAAGGCATTGCGCGCCGCGGGATCCCGATGAAAGACGCTCTGGATGTCTTCGCGCAGATGATCAAACATGATTGCCCCTGTCTTGGGACCGGGCCAGCTTGTCGACGCTGGTCAGGATTCCCCTGAGTATATTCATTTCCATGCGATCCGGATGGGCCCGCTGGAACAGGCGACGCATCCGCACCATCAATTGTCGCGGACGCTCCGGATCATGAAAACCGGTCGTTGTCAGCGTCTGCTCCAGATGCGCGAGCAGCCGCTCCATGTCATCGGCGGTGGCGGGCAGCTCATCCCACCCGGCATCCGCCGGGGTATGAGTACTCTCCCATTGCGCTGCCACAGTGCCGGAGGCATCGAACAGGCTCTGCATCCGCACCTCGTAGAGCATCACCTGCACCGCCATGGCCAGGTTCAGCGAGCTGAAATCCGGATTGGTCGGCACCTGAACATGGTAGTGGCAGCGTCTCAGCTCCTCGTTCGAGAGCCCGTTGTCCTCACGCCCGAACACCAGTGCAACGGCCCCCTGCTGCCGTTGCTCCAGGATCCTGCCGCCACAGTCACGTGGATTGAGGATCGGCCAGGTCAGGCTGCGGGACCGGGCACTGGCACCGATCACTTCCACACAGTCCGCCACCGCCTCGCCCAGTTCCGGCACCACGCGCGCGGCCTCAAGCACATCATCGGCCCCGGAGGCCCGCGCACTGGCTTTCTCATCCGGGAACTGTGCCGGCGCCACCAGCACCAGCTCAGTTACACCCATATTCTTCATGGCCCGGGCCACAGCCCCGATGTTCCCCGGGTGGGAGGGCTCAACAAGCACCACCCTGAGGCCTTCAAGGGAAGGATAGTCCGACATGCCGTTTCTCACCCGCTCAGCCGGGCTCCCGTTGCCTGATAATGGCCGCATACTAGCATGGGCAGGCCTTCCGCGGCAGTCGGCTCACGGGTTTCCCTGACGCTGAAACCGACCCGGCAATCGTTTTGGACAGCGTTTTCTGGTATAGTTCGCCGCCCATCCGAATCGGACCCGATTGGTAACCTGATGCAGCCAGCAATCAAGATGGCCTTGCGCGCCGCAAGGCAGAACAGCGATTTCCTCAAGGACCAGCAGCCACGCCTCGACACCGACAGCAAGTCGCCGGAGGCCGTGGTGCGTACGGTCCAGGCCATTGAGCACCGTATCCAGGAACGCACGGAAGAACTGCTGCGTCGCTCCTATAAGGATCACTGGATCGCCCCCCTGGGGGATGTGGAGGCCGAGGGCTGGGCCCAGAGCTGGCACGTGTTTCCGATCCTGGGTGAACGCAATTTCGCCCGCGGGCTGCCGGAATTCGCCACAGCCCTGCTGCAAAAGGTCAACGACCGCCCGGAGAACCTGGTCGTCCTGTGCCCGCTGACGGGCGAGGAGTACGCCTTCAGCCGCGGCTACGGGGCGGTACTCAACAGTCAGCGTATCCGGGCCCGTTCAACCCAGCAGCTCAACGAGACCCTGGTCAGCTGTAACCTCTTCAACCGGCGCAGCAACGATGACAGCGGACTCTGGCTCGACGTAACGGGCGCTTTGGTGCGGGAAGGCGCGGACCTGCATTACAACGGATGCAGCGTCCTGGATATGGCACGGGTCGCCGGCGGCTACCTGGACGCCGCCATCCTCGGCACGGACCAGCGCCATGAACAGGTCATGGCCAGTCTGATCAGCCAGGAGGCCGGTGCCGTGGGGGGAGACCTGAGGGGGAACCCGCTCGGTCGTAAGAGCCGGGAGCTGGTGATTGCCAATAACCTGCTGTTCCGGGAGATTCTCCAGCAGGTTCAGCCCTACCGCCAGCGCATGGAGTGACGGCGCCCGCCGTCACTCCATGCGCTTGAGCCAGTCCGGGACTTCCTCTTCCTGAGACTGGTCATCCTCTGCTGATCCCTCTTTCTTCGGCACGTAAAGATCCTCGCGACTCACGTTGAGCGCCACGAGCATATTGGCGGCCACATAGATTGAGGAATAGGTCCCCACGAGAACACCGATGAACAGCGCCAGTGCGAAGTTCCGGATCATCTCGCCACCGAAGACCAGCAACGACACCAGCACCACCAGGGTGGTCCCGGACGTCACAATGGTCCGCAGCAGCACCTGATTGAGCGAGGTGTTGATGATCTCTTCAGGCCCACCCTTGAGGATGCGACGGAAGTTCTCACGGATCCGGTCTGAAACGATAATCGTGTCGTTCAGCGAATAACCGATTACGGCCAGAAGCGCGGCAAGCACGGTCAGATCAAAGGTCAGCTGGAAGACGGAGAATACCCCGAGTACGATCAGCACATCGTGAACCAGTGGCACCACTGAGGCGAAGCCGAACTTGAGCTGGAAACGCATGGCGACATAGACCAGCACCACAAAGAACGCCAGCAGGAGCGCAATACCACCCTGCTCGCGGAGTTCCTCGCCAACCTGGCCGCCGACAAATTCGGAACGCTCCAGGGTCAATTCGGTGTCTTCGCTGAGTGCGGAAACCACCCGTTCGCCCACGGTGTCATCAAACTCCGCCGGCAGGCGGATAAGCACCGCGGTGTCCGAACCGAAATTCTGCACCATGGCATTGTCATACCCGGCTTCCCCAAGCTGGCTGCGCACGTCATTCAGGGACGGCGCCTCAGCGTATTCCAGCTCGACCAGACTGCCCCCGGTAAAGTCCAGCCCCAGGGCCAGACCCTTGACACCCAGACTCACCCCGGAACCAAGCACGAGAATGATCGAAAGCACGGCGGCAATCCGCCGGACTCCCATGAAATCGATACTGGTCCTTTTTTCGTCACTCATTCGATCACCCTCAGATTGACAATGCCTTGAGATCACGCCGCCCACCAATGCTCACATTGACGATCGCGCGGCTGACCATGAGGGCTGTAAACATGGATGTCAGGATGCCGATCAGCAGGGTCACGGCAAAGCCTTTCACCGGCCCGGTACCAACGGCAAACAGGATGCCGGCAACCAGGAAGGTGGTCACGTTCGCATCAAAGATGGACACGAAGGCGCGACTGAAGCCCGCACTGATGGCCGACTGTACCGGCAGACCTTCCCTGAGCTCCTCCTTGATGCGCTCGAAGATCAACACATTGGCGTCCACCGCCATACCGACGGTCAACACAATGCCCGCTATGCCCGGAAGGGTCAGCGTCGCCCCGAGAATGGACATTGCCGACACCAGTAACGTCAGGTTGGCCACCAGGGCCACATTCGCAAGCAAGCCGAAGGCCTTGTAGATCACCAGCATCATGAGCGCAACCAGGATGAAACCAAGGATCACTGAGTTGATGCCGGAATCGATGTTCTGTTGGCCAAGGCTTGGGCCGATGGTGCGTTCTTCGACAAAGTAGATGGGAGCAGCCAGTGCACCCGCCCGCAGCAGCAGCGCGAGCTCGGAAGCTTCCGCAACGTTTTCCAGGCCGGTGACCCGGAAGTTACTGCCCAGGGTGCTGCGGATGGTGGCCAGACTGATGATGCTGCGATCGGTCTCACGCACACGTTCGGTAACGGTCTCGCCGTCCTCCTCGCGCTCGACTTCCTCGCTGCTGTGCTCAATGAACAGTACGCCCAGCTCGCGGCCGACTGCATCCCGGGTCACGTCCTGCATCATTCGGCCACCTGGGCCGTCCAGGGTGATGTTGACCTGGGGCTGACCGTTCTGGTCAAACGACTGGTTGGCATCGGCGACGTTGTCACCGGTAATGATGACATCGCGCTCAAGCTCAGCAGTGCGGTCTTCGTCTTTCCGGAATGGGAAGGTTTCCGTTTCGGCGGACGACGCATCTGAGCGTGCCTCAAGCCGGAACTCGAGGTTCGCCGTGGAACCCAGAACGCGCTTGGCCTCGGCGGTATCCTGCACACCCGGAAGCTGTACAACAATCCGCTCACCGCCCTGCTGCTGGATCAACGGTTCCGCCACACCCAGCTCATTCACACGATTACGCAGCGTGGTCAGGTTCTGGTTGAGGGCGTAGTCCTGAATCTCGGATTCCGACTCATCGTCAAGCGTCAGTTCAAGCTGGTACTCATCATCATCCGTACTGGTGCTGGCCCGGAACTGGTCGTATTCGGACCCTACCAGGGACTCGGCATCATCACGCGCCGACTCGCCGGGAAAAACGAACGTCAGGCGCCCTTCCTCGGCATCACCACCCCGATACCGGATCCGCTCCTCTCGCAGCTGACGCTTGATCTCGCTGGCGTAGACATCCAGCCGGCGATCGACTGCTGCTTCCATGTCCACCTCCATCAGGAAGTGCACACCACCGCGCAGATCCAGACCCAGGTTCATCGGTTTTGCTCCGATCGCCCGCAGCCATTCCGGTGTAGTTGCAGCAAGGCTCAATGCCGCAACGTATTCCGAGCCGAGGGACTCCTGAAGCACCGAACGGGCACGCAACTGGGCATCACTGGAGTCGAAACGCAGCATTGCCGCATCGTCGTCCAGGGATGGGTCCCGGTAGTCGATGTCGGCTTCGTCAAGAGCCTGCTGCGCCTCTTCAAGAAGCGATTCATCGGCGGTGACGGACGCGCTGGAACCACTGATCTGGACGGCATAATCGTCCGGAAACAGGTTGGGAAGCGCATAGATGATACCGAGAAGAACCACGATCGAGACCAGGAGGTTCTTCCAGAGCGGAAACTTGTTAAGCATCGGTGATCCTTGTGCGGAACCGGGAGATCAGATGTCCTTGAGCGTTCCCTTGGGAAGGGCCTGTGTCACGGCCTGACGCTGAACCTTGACCTCAACACCGTCGGCGACTTCCACCACCATGTAGTCATCGGTCAGGCGTGTAATGCGACCGGCCAGACCACCGCCCGTCACGACTTCGTCACCCTTGTCGAGGCCTTCCACCAGAGCCTTGTGCTCCTTGGCACGCTTGGACTGGGGGCGCCAGATCAGGAAGTAGAAGATCAGGATGAAGCCGCCGAAGAGGACAACCTGGGAAATGGCACCGGGCCCTCCCTGGGGCGCGGCAGAGGCAACCGTCGGCAGCAGGGCCAACAGCAGAACCATGAGCGAACGAACGCTGAACATCATCGGGCTACTCCGCGTAACTGATAGAACCTGTCAATGAAGGTCGCCAATGTACCTGCTTGGATAGCCTCACGCAATCCAGCCATGAGCGCCTGGTAGTAGTGGAGGTTGTGTATGGAGGCGAGCTGTGCGCCCAGCATCTCGCCACAGCGATCCAGGTGGTGCAGATACGCCCGCGAAAAATGCTGGCAGGTGTAACAGTCGCACATCCGGTCCAGGGGGCCGGTATCATGCCGATGCCGGGCGTTACGGATGCGCACCACGCCCTCATGGGTGAACAGATGCCCGTTGCGCGCGTTGCGGGTGGGCATGACGCAGTCGAACATGTCCACCCCGCGGCTGACCGCCTCCACGATGTCCTCCGGGCGGCCCACGCCCATCAGATAGCGCGGCGCATCCGCCGGCATGGCCGGCTCCAGCGCCTCCAGGATCCGGTGCATTTCCTCGCGCGGCTCCCCTACTGAGAGCCCGCCAATAGCGTAACCCTCGAACCCAATGGCCTTCAGCCCTTCCAGCGACTCACGCCGCAGCGCCTCGTACATCCCGCCCTGGACGATACCGAAAAGCGCCGAACGACTGTCACCATGAGCCTCACGGCTGCGCTCCGCCCAGCGCAGGGACAGGTTCATGGAGCGCCGCGCCTCTTCCTCAGTGGCCGGGTACGGCGTGCATTCATCGAAGATCATGACGATGTCCGAGCCCAGTGCCCGCTGCACCTGCATGGACTTCTCGGGGGTCAGCTCCACGGGCGAGCCGTTGATTGGCGACTTGAAGGTCACGCCGGCTTCCGTGGTTTTGGTCATCTCGGACAGGCTGAACACCTGGAAGCCACCGGAGTCGGTCAGCATGGGCCGTTCCCAGCCGGCGAAATCATGCAGGTCGCCGTGCGCCTCGATCACCTCGGTGCCCGGGCGCAGCATCAGGTGAAAGGTATTGCCCAGGATGATCTCGGCCCCGGTGGCCTCCAGGTCGCGCGGCAGCATGCCTTTGACGGTGCCGTAGGTACCGACGGGCATGAAGGCGGGGGTCTCGACGGTGCCGCGCGGGAAGGTCAGCCGGCCGCGTCGCGCCACCCCGTCACTGGCCAGGTGTTCGAAACCCATGAAGGAATGACCGCTCATTCGCAGGCCTCCCGCGCAACCGCCCCGGCATGGGGGAAAATCAGCATGGCATCGCCGTAGCTGAAGAAACGGTAACGTTCCTCGATCGCCGCCTGATAGGCATCCAGGACATGCTCACGCCCGGCAAAGGCACTGACCAGCATAATGAGGGTCGACTCCGGGAGATGGAAGTTGGTGACCATGGCATCAACGCTGCGGAAGCGGTAGCCGGGGTAGATGAAGATCCGGGTCTCGCCGGCGAACGGAGCAATATGCCCCTCCTGCGAGGCCGACTCCAGGGCCCGGACCGCCGTGGTGCCCACCGCAACAACGCGGCCACCCCGCTCGCGGGTACGCTTAACCGCATCCACAGCCTCCTGCTCGACGGACAGCCACTCCTGATGCATGTGATGCTCGCGGATGTCCTCGCTGCGCACCGGCTGGAAGGTGCCCGCGCCCACATGGAGTGTCACGAAGGTTCGTTCAACCCCCCTGGCCGCGAGTTTGTCCATGATGGTATCGGTGAAATGCAGGCCCGCCGTGGGCGCCGCCACGGCCCCGGGCTTCTCACCAAAGACCGTCTGGTAGCGCTCCTCGTCCGTCATCTCATCGGGCCGGTCGATATAGGGTGGCAGCGGCATGTGCCCGACCGCCTCCAGCACCGGCATCACCCTGGAATCCAGGAAGCGGACCCGGAAAAGTCCTTCCGGCGTGTGCTCGTCCACCACCACCCGGTGGTTTCCCTCGAGAGTAATCTCGCCACCGGGCGCCGGCGTGCGCGAGACTTTCAGATGCACCAGGGCTCTGTGCTCGTCCAGCACCCGCTCGACGAGCATCTCCACCTTGCCACCGGAAGCCTTCTGGCCATAGACCCGCGCGGGAATCACCCGGGTGTCGTTGAATACCAGCAGGTCGCCGGGTGCCAGCAGGTCCGGCAGTTCCCGGAACCCATGGTGGGAGACCGCGCCTTCGGTACCGTCCAGCCGCAGCAGACGGCTTGCCTCGCGCTCGGCAAGCGGGTAGCGGGCAATCAGTTCATCAGGAAGGTCGAAATGGAAATCGGAGCGTTTCATCGGACGGGTGCCCAGCAGGTATTGTCTGGGCGCGAATGGTACCGGAGCCGTCGGCGGCGGGGAAGCACCCGGGACTGTCTCAGCGGTCGATTGCCGGTTCCGCCTGCATGCGCGTCTGGACCCGCTCCACCAAGCCTGGCTCCAGGCGGGTGACCCGCAGTAGCTCTCTCTGCAGCATTGTCGGCTGCCCCGCCTTGAGCAGGGTTTCACGAGTGCCCAGTATCATGCCCTTTGAGAGGACCGATTCGGCTCGACCCAGCGGCGTCTCGTGTAACTCCCGCAGATGGTAATCGTAGCGGGAAGGCAGCTGCCAGGCCTCAACCAATCTTCTCAACATCGGTCCGATTTCCCGGCGCAGTGCTTCGTCCACGATCGTGGCGGTGAGGTTCCGCTTACCGGTCTGATCCGTGGCGATGGATTCAAGCTCCCGGTAAAGCGACAGATAGGCGAGGGATGGCATCAGCCCAATCATGAACAGATCCGAACCGCCTTTGCGATGCTGATGGCCCAGGAGATCACACGCATTGGCGCAGAGCAGACCCCAGTGCCACACATTCCTCGCAAACCCCGATTCCGCTCTCGAGGCGCTCGCCATCACCGGACGCATCACAGCCTCAGAAACCGCCCGCCTTACCCCCTCAATCCCGACCAACAATACTGCCTGCTGAACGGACTCAATCGGGCGTTGGTCCGGGTCCCTGCGGGCGCGGTTGACCACCCGGAGCAATTCATCCGTCAGGGCGGGTTCGTCAAGAATAATGGCGGCTATGTCACCATGGGTCTGGCGCTCATCACCAAGAGCCCTGATCAGTACGGGCAGAACCCTGGGTTGGCGGGGGATCCGTGCAAGCCGACGGTCTCTGATCCGTTGCCGCAGCTCAGTGAGCATTGCCTGCTCTTGAACAGAGTGTTCCCCCGGCTCTATCCCCCGGCGTCCCATCAGCCACGCATGCAGGTGCGCCACTTCCGATGACAGCTCCGTCGCTTCCGGTCCCGTGCTTGCTTGGCTTTCTGCAGCCCCTGCCCCAGAGCCGCTCCGAGCGCCACCCTGGCCCTGATCGCCCGCAAACAGTGACAGCACTGCCTGTATCAATCTTGCCATGACCGCTTAATCCCTGCTGATCCGTTCCCGCTGAAAGTCTAGCACGGGCAATCCTGTCGACGCTTGCCCGGGATGATACCCTACGTGCCTGATCCAACCGCGACTGGAGGCCGCCTCTTGCACTCACTCCGCCGGATGAGCCTTTTCATTGTCTCCGCTGCCGCCATCCTGGCCCTGCTGGCCTTTGCCACACTCCGTCAGGAGCTCGCACAGACAGTCTTCTCGGGCCTCCAGGGATGGTTCTCCCACAACACCGGCTGGCTGCTGATCCTGATCATGAACGCGGCGCTGCTGTTCGCCGTGTACCTGATCTTCAGCCCGCTCGCGCACATCCGGCTCGGCGGCCAGGATGCCAGGCCGGAATTCAGCCGGCTGGACTGGTTCGGCATGCTGTTCGCCGCCGGCATGGGCATTGGTCTGCTGTTCTACAGCGTCTCCGAACCGCTCCAGCACTACAACACCTTTGGCCCTCATGTGGGCGACAATGCGGACACCGCCCAGCTGGCAATGGAGACCACCTTCCTGCACTGGGGGCTCCACCCCTGGGCCATCTACGCACTGGTGGGGCTGACGCTGGCGTACTTCCACTTCAACGCCAACCACCCCCTGAGCTTCGATGCCCCACTCAAGGAACTGGTCAGCCGTAAACGGGCGAGACAGATCGGCGGAGTAGCCAACTTTGCTGCCGTTATCGGTACGGTTTTCGGCGTCTGCACCTCGCTTGGGCTCGGCACCAGTCAGGCGGCCGCGGGTATTGCCAAGCTCACGGGCTACGATTCCGGCCTCTGGCTGCAGATGCTGCTCATCGCGATTGTCTGCGCGGTCGCCCTGGTGTCCGTGCTGACCGGGCTCAGCAGTGGCGTTCGCCGCCTGAGCAAGCTCAACCTGCTGCTGGCGGGCGGGCTCATGCTGTTCGTGCTGGTCATGGGCGAGACCGTCTTTGTGCTCAAGGCGCTGGGCCAGCACATCGGCGGCTACTTCAATGACCTGCTGATGCTCTCAACCTGGAACGAGACCTACCAGGGAACCGACTGGCAGTCCAAATGGACCGTCTTCTACTGGAGCTGGTGGATTTCCTGGTCCCCCTTCGTGGGCATGTTCATCGCCCGGGTTTCCAGGGGTCGGACCATCCGGGAATATCTCCTGGGCGTCCTGCTCGTCCCCTCGTTCTTCAACTTCATCTGGATGACGGTGTTCGGGGCCAACGCCCTGCACCTGGAGCTTTTCCAGGGCGCTGACTTCGTGAACACGGTGACCAGCGAGCCCAGCGCCAGCCTCTACAACTTCCTGGAGTTCCTGCCGTTCAGTGCCGCCACCATCGGCCTGGCCATACTGGTGGTGTTGGTCTTTTTCGTGACCTCAGCGGATTCCGGTTCACTCGTGGTGGCAACGCTGACCTCAAACGGCCGCGATCCCAGCTGGCGGCAGCGCCTGTTCTGGATGACGGCCATCGGACTGGTCACCGCCGTACTGCTCAGAGCAGGCGGACTGAACGCCCTGCAGTCGGCCACCATCGCCAGCGGCCTGCCGTTCGGACTCCTGCTGCTGAGTTTCATTCCGGCGCTTCTGATCGCGCTGAGGCGCCCCTACGTGGACCAGCGCAAGCACGTGCGAATTCGCAGGGAGCCTCCCCGGGAGGACCGGGGCTAACCAATGCCCTCTGCTTCATTCACCAGCCATCCCGGTCATTCGCCGGCCATCTGGAAAAGGCCAGAAAATAGAGAAATGCCAGATTCAGGATCGGAATCAGGATCAGCAGGCCCAGTGGTCCGGGGTAACCTGCCCGACTCGAGAGTTTCCAGAACGGAATCACCAGAATGATGCCCACCAGAAACATCCAGAGCATCCCACCCGTATGCATACCGTTGTACATCATTATCCGCGCTCCTTAATGAGTCCGGTTTCCAATTGAGGGAGACTTGCGGTGCACGTCATCACCATGTACACCCCGCTATGCACCGCTCCTTGATTTTCAGGCCATCTTACTCGTTGTTGCCCTTCATTGCTGCCCAGTGCCCCCGGGATCAGAGCAAGATCCTTTCCGGCAGCGCGACCCGAACGAGGAGTCCGCCTGCCTCGCTGATCTCAAATGCCACCCAGCCCTCATAGCGCCGGACAACATCCCGGACGATGGCAAGCCCCAGCCCGTGCCCGGGAGTCTGCTCATCCAGGCGTTGACCACGGGTTCCGAGCATTGGAAGCTGCTCAGGCGATACCCCAGGGCCATTGTCGCTGACTTCAATGACCAATCCGGTTCCATCCTCACGCAAGGCCAGCGTCACGCTTGACGCGGCCCACTTGCCCGCGTTGTCCAGAAGATTGCCCAAAGCCTCATTGAGGTCGTATTCCTCGATCGGCCAGCGGCGCTCGTCCGTCAGGGTGGTTTCCAGTTCAAACACCTTGTCCGGATAAAGCCGTCCCAGCAT
>JBNJEG010000009.1:0-34064 GCA_051745655.1 Pseudomonadota bacterium | reverse complement strand
CATCCGGGTCGCCATGGTGGCAGCCGACTTCAGCGCCGGCGAGGCGGACCAGCTGCGCCGCGCCATGGCCGCCTGGAAACACCACGGCAACCTGTCCCGCTTCCGAGAAAAGCTTATAATCGGAATGAAAAATAACGGTTACAGCACTGAATTTGCAGAAAACCTCTATCAACAGATGAAGGGGTTCGGCGGCTACGGCTTCCCGGAATCCCACGCGGCCAGCTTTGCCCTGCTGGTCTATTTCAGCGCCTGGCTCAAGTGCCATCACCCGGCAGCTTTTCTCTGTGGCCTGCTCAACAGCCAGCCCATGGGATTCTACTCACCGTCGCAACTGGTGCAGAACGCACGGCATGAAGGCGTTGAGGTCCGGCCTGTGGACATCAATCTCAGCCTTGAAGCGCACCAACTGGAAGACCATGACGACACCCCCGCTGTCCGCCTGGGCCTGCGCCTGATCGACAGCCTTACCCGGGAAGCAGCCATACGTGTGGTCGAATACCGCCCCAGAGACGGCTACACCAGCCTTCAGGACCTGAGGCGGCGCACCGGGCTCGGCAACACCGACCTGGAGGCCCTCGCTGCCAGCGGTGCTCTGCAGCCGCTCAGCGGCAATCGCCATCAGGCCCGCTGGGACCTGCTGGAGCCGGATCACCCAATGCCGTTGGCCGGCGATGGGACGCAGCCGCTGCCGCAGTCCCGTTCGCGGATGCCGGCACCCGACGAAAGCCAGCGAACGCTCGAGGACTACTCCAGCCTTGGACTCACACTGGAACGTCATCCACTGGCACAGCTGCGGGCAGCGGGCCAGCTCCGCCACTGCCTGAAGGCCAGTGACCTGGAGAGTGCCGAAAGTGGCCGGCCCGTGGCTGTTTCCGGCCTGGTCACCGGTCGCCAGCGACCCGGCTCTGCCGCCGGCGTCACCTTCGTGACCCTTGAGGATGAATCCGGCAACATCAACGTGGTGGTCTGGCAGGCCACCGCCCGCTGCCAGCGCCGCCCACTGCTCAACGCCCGGCTGCTTCAGGTACGCGGCACACTGGAACGTCATGAGGGGGTCGTTCACGTAATCGCCGGGCGTCTTGATGACCTCAGCCATCTCATTGACAGGCTCAGCGTCAGCAGTCGAGACTTCCAGTAATTCCCGGCTTCCACGAGGCACCCATGGCCACCGATGCCAACGGCTATAATCCCGTCCAGGACTTGACCATGATCCTGGCGCACTACCAACCCACTTCCGTTATACACAGCACCGGCCTTGCCGAGCAGTGCCTGCAGGAGTGGCCCGAGCGGCCGGCAGATGCCCAGTGCCTGCGACTTCCCCCTGAGGACCCCAACAGCGCCTTCCCTCTACCGAAGCTGTTCGACCTGGCACTGGTCACCGACACGCTGGAAGAACTGCCACAGCCGCAGGGCCAGAAGCTGCTCGGCCAGCTCCGCAACATGGGGGCGACCCGCATTGCTGTTTATGTGCGTGACGGCAGCCCCTGGCGCTTCAAGGACTTCATCGGTATGGGTTTTACCCGCCTCTACCACTACACCGACCCCGTGAACGCCACCCTGTTCGCCTATGACCTGGATACCTACAATTACGTGCGGGAATGGAACAATCCGGACAACTGGGCCAACCCCGAAATGTGGGACAAGGCCCGCTGGTAGAAGGAGGACACCATGGCAGAGACCTGTATCCTGGCCCGGATCGAGGGCCGCGTTCAAGGCGTGAGCTTCCGTGACAGCACCCGCATACAGGCACAGCGGCTGGGCGTTACCGGCTATGCCCGCAACCAGTCCGATGGCAGCGTCGAAGTCCTTGCCTGTGGCGATGAAGGTGCGGTCAACCAACTCGTGGAATGGCTTCATCAGGGGCCGCCCGCCGCGTCCGTAAGCCGTGTTGAAACCCGCCCAAGCGATACCAGCCCCCCGAGCGTATTCACTGTCGGCTGACCTCTTTACAGGGCCCAAAAAACTGTATACATTGACAGTACCTGTACGGACAAACAGTGGCCCTGACTATGAACCTGACGCCAAGACAGCAACAGATCCTGGATCTCATCCGCGAGCACGTGCACTCCACGGGCTATCCGCCCACACGTGCTGAAATCGCCAGCACCCTGGGGTTCAAGTCCGCCAACGCGGCGGAAGAACATCTCCGGGCCCTGGCCCGCAAAGGCGCCATCGAAATGGTCAAGGGCGCCAGTCGCGGCATCCGCCTCCCGGAAGTCGAGGAAAGCCCCGGCATTCCGATCGTCGGCCAGGTTGCCGCCGGCAATCCCATCCTTGCCGAGGAAAACATCGACGACTACTGCACCCTGGAGCCCGGTTTCTTCAACCCGGCGGCGGATTACTTTCTCAGGGTACGCGGCACCAGCATGGAGAATGCGGGGATCCTCGATGGAGATCTACTGGCCGTCCACAGAACCACGGACGTCCATAACGGACAGATCGTGGTGGCACGGCTGGAGGACGAAGTCACCGTCAAGCGCTTCCGCCGTGACGGCAGCACTGTCTGGCTCATCGCTGAAAACGACGAGTTTGATCCCATCCAGGTAGATCTCACCGAGACACCACTGGACATCGAAGGGCTCGGCGTCGGCGTCATCCGCCGCGGCGACCTCCACTGATACGGCACCACAAAGCTGACAGGAGCATCACCATGGAACAGCTTGATCTCACCCCCCGGGAACCGGAGAACGCCTGCACCGTCGAGTCTGAGACCCGCGTCAGCCAGGAGGAGAACAGCACGGCACCGGAAGCCAATGTGACCGAAATCATACTGCCGGAGGAACAGGTCGAAAACTTCCAGCTGCTCCTGCCCATGCTGACCCAGCTCAACCAGGAAGAGCGCTGGCTCGCCTGGATCGATCCGCCGGCCGGTCTGGTCGGCAAGTGGCAGCAGCACCATGGCATTGTGCAGCACCAGCTGCTGATCCTGCGGTCGTCCGCACAGCACAACGCCGAGGACCTGGCAGAGAAAGCACTCTCAGCAGGCACCTGTCATGCAGTCGTACTGTGGACGTCAGGTCTGAGCCGCCACAGCTATGGCCGCCTGGAGAAAGCCTCCGTCAACGGTCACAGCCACGGGGTGATTCTGCGGCAGCGACGCTCCCGCAATCAGTGAACGGTCTGGTTGTAGGCAGGGGGCATGGTGTCTTCTTCTTCCATGTCCACATCACCGATATCATCGGTGGTTGAGCCCGCAGCTTCCAGGCCCGCAGTGATCATGGCCTTAGCCACGTTCAGGTCATTGTCCTGGAGCATTTCCTTGGCTTCGTCTGAGAAGCGGATCCGCACCAGGGGTGTGCTTTCATCATCAGCCCGGCGTAACGCGTACTCGCCGGTGGGCAGCTGAATGATTTCCAGAAAGGATGTGGGCATAGACAGCGCCTTTTACCATTGGTCGTGACGTTCCACGAACGTCTCGAAATAATCCCGAAACGCCTGAACCAGGTCCTGAAGGGCTTCCGGAGAACGATCAGGGCCGGTATCCGCAACAGCGATCAGGCCCTCCTCCCTGGGGCGCCCAACGCGTTGACCGGGCGTCCGCTGCATGCTGAGGAAGGTCTCCAACCGTGTCCACCAGCTTCCCGGATCCCGTGAGAGGCCCTCCAGAACCTGAAGCTCCCCCGGCGCCTCCTCTCCGGCAGCTGCCAGCAGCTCCGGTAGTGACTCCGTCCGGGACCCCACAACGTCGGGACAGGTTTCAGCCACCAGTCCCAACAGTACTGTCCGGGCCTCCCCCAGAAGCGCAACGGCGCCCTGGATCAAGCCTTCATTGGTTGTAACTGGATTCAGGTGGCCGTTTTTTTCCGCGACCCGCAGCACCTGGCGAGCAAGTGTCAGCTTTTCCCACAGCAGGGAACATTGGCCAGAATCCAGCATTCACGATTCTCACTGAGTGCTTTATTCCGCCAATTGTATCACGCATACGCCCCGGTGACTGCCCCTGCCCTGGGCAACACCGGCGCCGCTCGCAGGGTCTAGAACTCAACGCCTGTGTGCACAGTGGTCTGAGCCAGATCCAGCAGTTCACGCAGGGCCACAGAGAACATCGCGTATTCAGGGGTATTCTGGTTGCGCAGCTCGCCCAACATGACACGCCAACGCTCAACCAGTCCGGCGTGCTCGCTGGCCCAGGCTTGCAGGGTTGCTTCCAGGTCCGCATCCGACGTCCGCGAGCACAGAATGCCCGTAGTGAGGGCCCGCTGCTGCCAGTTCAGGTCTTCCCGGAAACTTTCCCTGGCCAGTGCCTCCCAGTGACTGCGTGGGACAAGTGCGGATACAGCACCGGCAAACCAGTCCAGTTCAAGCATATCGCCAACAGAGAAATATAGGTGGGCAACGTCCTTGAGATCCAGCCCCGTTTCCTCACGGGCATCAACAATGCCAAGACCGGAGAGCAGGTGGCCGGTACCCGCAATAACCCCCGCCAATGCGCCTGGAACGCCTTGGTTTACCAGACGATCCCTGTCCTCCTGCCACGCCTCCATGGCCCGTTCACCGATGTATGACGGCAGGTCCGCGGCCATTGCCTCCAACCTCGGCTGAAAGCGCTCAATAAGTCCTTCAACATTGATTTCACTGCGCCGGTTTCGCAGCAGCCAACGCGTGGCGCGCCGGACCAGCCGCATGAGTTCACTCTGAAGCTCAATCTGGAGACTGCTTGAAACCTGATAATCCAGTGCTTCGACCTGCTGCCACCACTCGTCCAGCCGGAAGATCGTCTTGGCGATCAGGTAGCCCCGTGCAATGGCCGATACCGGTGCCCCCGTGGACTGCTGCAGCCGTTCAACGAAGGTCATACCCATATGGTTGACCAGATCGTTGGCAACGCGAGTCGCAATGATCTCGCGCCGGAGCTGGTGGTGATCCAGCTCATTGTCGAAACGCTCAACCAGCTGTGGCGGAAACATTTCCCTGATCATGGACCGGATGCCCGGGTCGTCCGGCAGATCGCTTTCCGCCAGGAGCTGCTTGAGGTCCCCCTTGACCACCGCGATCAGCACGGACAGTTCCGGACGTGTCAGCCCCTGCCCTGCGAGCTGGCGCTCGCTCAACGCCTCGTCATCAGGTAGATTTTCCAGGCTCCGGTCGAGCAGCCCACGGTTCTCGAACCGGATCATCAGCCGCCGGTATTCCTCAAGCCTGTCGGCGCCCTCACTGTTGGCAATCGACAGGGCCTGGGTCTGTCGGTAGTTGTTCTCCAGCACCAATCGCGACACATCGTCGGTCATGCTGGTCAGGAATTCGTTGCGTTGTTTGAACGTGAGATCGCCCTGGGCCACCAGCCGGTTGAGCAGGATCTTCATGTTGACCTCCCGGTCGGAGCAGTCCACACCGCCGGAATTGTCGATGAAGTCCGTGTTGCAATGGCCTCCATGCAGGGCAAACTCAATGCGCCCGGCCTGGGACATACCCAGGTTACCGCCCTCGCCGACAACCCGGCAGCCGAGCTCCCCGCCATCCACGCGCAGGCCGTCGTTCGCCTTGTCGCCGACATCGCCGTGGGACTCATGACGACTCTTGACGAAGGTGCCAATGCCCCCCAGCCAGAGCAGGTCATGCTGCATCCTCAGTATCTGGGAAATCAGCATATTCGGGGGCATATGGTCCGAGCGGGTACCCAGAAGGCGCTTCACGGGTGCACTCAACGGAATCGACTTGGATGCCCGACTGAAGACGCCACCACCCTCTGAAATCAAGCTGGTGTCGTATTCCTCCCAGGTGGAGCCCGGCAACGCGAACAGGCGTTCACGCTCACGGAAACTGGCTTCGAGGTCCGGCTTCGGGTCCAGAAAGATATGCTGATGATTGAACGCCGCCACCAGCCGGATCTTGCGCGACAGCAGCATTCCGTTGCCGAAGACGTCCCCCGCCATGTCGCCAATACCCACGACACTGAACTCATCGGTATCCGTATTCAGGCCGAGCTCACGGAAGTGGCGTTCAACGGAAACCCAGGCCCCCTTGGCGGTGATCCCCATCTTCTTGTGGTCATAGCCGTAGCTGCCGCCGGAGGCGAAGCCATCCTCCATCCAGAAGCCGTATTCGTTGGAGATCTCGTTGGCCAGGTCCGAAAAGGTCGCCGTGCCCTTGTCCGGCGCGACCACCAGGTAATAGTCGTCCTCGTCGTGACGGATCACATTGCGCGGCGGAACCACCTCGCCGTCGATGAAGTTGTCGGTCACATCCAGCAACCCACGGATAAAGCGGCTGTATGCGGCGCGGCCGGCGGCCTGAACGCCCTGGCGGTCCGCATCCTCCGGGATCTGCTTGGCCACGAACCCACCTTTGGCCCCCACCGGGACGATCACCGCATTCTTGACCTGCTGAGCCTTGACCAGCCCCAGTATCTCCGTGCGGTAATCCTCGAAACGATCCGACCAGCGCAGGCCACCCCGCGCCACCTTGCCACCACGGAGATGCACGCCCTCGACCTCCGCTGAGTAGACGAAGATCTCATACACAGGCTTGGGCCTTGGCAGGTCCGACAGGCCGGCCGGATCGAGTTTGAGGCTGATACAGCCACTGTCGCCGTTCTCGCCGTGCTGGTAGAAGTTCGTTCGGGTGGTGGCCTGCATCAACTCCAGGAAAAGCCGCAGGACCCGATCTTCACTGAGGTTGGGGACCTCATCCAGCGCACTGCCAAATTCAATGGCAATCTTCTTCTGGGCCGCTTCGCACTGGTGTTCGCTCTGGTAGCGCTCCGGATTGAAGCGCACGTCGAAAAACTGCAACAGGAGATCCGCGAGATTGCGATGCGCGGCCAGGGTTCCGGCGATGAAACTCTGGCTGTTACTGATCCGGATCTGCTGCATGTAACGAGCATACGCACGCAAAAGGGCGATCGAGCGCCAGTCCAGATAGCCAGCAAGAGCCAGGCGGTTGAAGTTGTCATTCTCCGCCTCGCCATACCAGACCCGTGTAAACAGGGACTCGAAAATGGGCTTGATCTTTTCGATGTCGATGGGCTTGCCAGAGCGGTTCTGAAGCGCGAAATCATGGATCCAGTGGGTGTTGCCCTGGCGATCCCGGACCTCAAACGGATGCTCACCGATCACCCGGAAACCAATGTTCTCGAATACCGGGATCACATCCGACAGCGGCAGCTGTTCATTGGGATGGAACAGCTTGAAGTGGAGGGTGCTGGTGGCCTCCTCCGGATCCCGGTAGAAACTCATGGCCATCTCGCCGGTCTCGCGGATGCGATCGAGGTAGTCCACATCAATGGCGGCCCGGCGCGCCGAGAACATATCGCGATAACCGGCCGGGAAGGCATTCTCATAGCAGGCGGAGAGGCGAGTGCCTATTTCCTCGCCGTGATGCTCAACCAGCGCCTCATGCAGCGTGTCCTGCCAGGAGCGCGCCAGTTCCACCAGCTTCTGCTGCAGCTCGTCAACGGGAAGCTGTCGATTCTCCTGGGGCTGGACCCTGACGGTGAACTGGGTCCGGGCCAGTACGGATTCCGAGAAATAGGTCGTGAAATCAATGCCCTCAGCGTCCAGCGCACGAACAATCACGTTCTGCATGCTCACCCGGAGCTGCGTGGAGTAAAGCTCGCGCGGCACGAATACCAGACAGGTCACGAACTGGCCGTACACATCCTCGCGCATGAACAGCCGGATCTTCCGGCGCTCCTGGATATAGAGAATGGCCTTGGCAACGTTCAGCAGCTCGTCCCCCTCGATCTGGAACAGCTGGTCCCTCGGGTACACGGTCAGGATCTGATCCAGTTCCTTGCCCGCGTAGTCCTCACGTGGAAAACCGGACTGACTCAGGACGTATTCAATCTTGCGCCGCAGCAGCGGGATCTGGTCCGGCCGCTCGTGGTAGACCCGCGAGGTGTATAGCCCCAGGAACCGCCGTTCCCCCACTACACGCCCCTGGGCATCCAGTTTCTTGATCGCGATGTAGTCCGGGTACGCAGGCCGGTGGATGCGGGAGCGCTGGGCCGACTTGCCGAAGATGAACAGGCTGCTGCTGTCGGTCATCGCCTCGCGCGTCTGGCGAGGCATATCCTTCATGCGTATATGGCTGGGGCGTTCATTGTAGGTACGCAGAATGCCCAGTTCGGAGTCCCTCACCTGCCGGATTTCGGTCCGCCGGTTCTCGCGTACGAAGTCGTATTCGTCGTACCCGAGGAACGTAAAGCGGTCGTCCACCAGCCACTCGAGAAACGCCTGGGCCTCACTGACCTCTTCAGCGGACAGCGTTTTCGGAGGATTGGCCAGCTCGTCGAGTATGGCGGTGGCCTTCTCGCGCACGTACGGAAAATCCGACACCGCAATGCGGACTTCACCCAGCACCTGCTCTACATCGGCACGCAGTGCACTCAGGGCGGCGCCATCCGAATGGCGATCCACCTCCATCACGATCAACGCCTCCTCGCCCGGCTCCAACGGCTTTTTGACCGCTTCATTCAAGCGCAGCAGGCGACCGTGCTCATCCCGATCAGGGTTGAGAATGGTGTAGTGGATGGTATGGATGTTGAGTTCCCGAGCGTTGACCTCCATCCGCATGGAGTCGATCAGGAAGGGGATGTTCGGGTGCAGGACAAACATCACCGTATGACTGGATTCCCATCCGTCTTTTTCCAGATCCGGATTGAAGACCCAGACCCGCTGCGCTTCCCCAGCCCCCTCCTGAATGAACTCCCATGCCGAGAGCACGGCCCCATAGGCGTCCAGGAACCGCTGCTGCACAAGTTCGTCGAAGGGCATGTGTTCGAAGTAGCGCTGGGCGAAATCACTGACCCGATCCGCCTGATCCGCAGGGAGACGCTCTCTCAGGGCTTCATCGAGCTTCTGCTGGAATTCCGCCATATTGGAGAAGGTAACGTCGTTCATGGTGCTGGCATCCTGTAGCCGTCGTGCGTGCGCCGCATCATTAACCCGCCACTGGGCCTGGCGGGGCCGTTATCACAGCATAGTCAAAACGGGGCGGCCTGCAGTCCCCCCTTCGGTAACTCCTTATTCAATTACGATTTGGAAATGAGGCCGCCGATCCGGAACTGAGTCCCGTATTGTGGCTTGAGCCATACCGCCAGCTGAGCGAGTATGTGACACGAATCGCCACCCCCGGATCAGGAGCAGTAAAGCCGCTATGCGGACCTGTCTGAACAGCCTCTATACATTCGCCCTGATGGCGGCACTGATCAGCTGGAGCACCTCGGTGATGGCGGAGCTGACGGCCTCCGCCAGCCCCAAGCGTCTGTACAGCAACGAGCTCGTCACCATGACGCTGGAGACGGAAACCGAACTTGATTTCAGTCTTGGCTCCCTGCTCAACCCAACGGAAATGGACATCCCCCATCCTGACACTTCACCACTTGAAGACGACTTCGAGATCCTTGACCGCCATCAGCGGATGGCCATCGAGTCCGAAAACGGCGTCAACCGCGGCAAGGTTACATGGACGTTTCTCCTCTCCCCCCGGGAGGCCGGAAAGCTGACCATTCCGTCTCTGCAGTTCCAGGATATGCAGAGCGACCCCATTGAGGTCGAGGTGCTGCCGGGCGTGGCACCGGCGGAACGCGCCGAACCGGAAGCGAGGCTCGACATGAGCCTCAGTGAGGACGAAGTTTACATACAGCAACAGATCATCCTGACCCAGCGAGTCTACTACGAGCCGCCGCTGATGCAGGCCAACCTCTCGTCCCCGACCATACCGGACGCCATGGTCAAGCCGCTCGGCGAGCAACGCGAATACCGGGCAGAGAGGGACGGCCGCGAATGGCAGGTCGCCGAGCGTCGCTTCGTGATCGTACCGCAGTCCTCGGGCACGATGATCATTCCGGAACAGCGCTTTGAGGCAAGCAAGCAGACCGAGAGTGGCGATCTTGTGCCAGTGATCGCGACCGCCCCCGCGCGTCGCATCCGCGTCAATCCGCCGCCGGACTCGTTCAGTGGCGACATCTGGCTGCCCGCACGCCAGGTGGAGCTGAGCGAGGAATGGTCGGAGTCTCCGGATACCTTGCAGGCCGGTGACAGCATACGGCGGGATATCAACATCCGGGCGGTAGGCGTTGCCCCGGAGTCGCTGCCGAGACTGACCATCCAGTATCCGGAAAGCCTCAGAGAGTATCCGAGCCCCTGGAAATCAGACTCCCGCCTGACCGGAGACAGCATCGAGGGGCGCCTGCGTAAGCGCTCCAGCCTGGTGCCGATCGAGCCCGGCGAAATCACCCTGCCGACGATCCGGATTCCGTGGTGGGATGTTGAAGCGGACAAGCAGCGGGAAGCCGTGATAGAAGCCCGTGACATGAAGGTCGAGCCGGCTGCCGGCGCCGCCTCTGATGACGGCGATGACAAGGACGTGAAGGAGACGCTGTCAGAAATAAACCTGTCGCGGCCAGGAAACACCACGCTGCCTCCCCTGTGGTTCTGGCTTGCTGTCGTGCTTGCATCGGGCTGGCTGATCACCGGCGTCGCATGGTGGCGCAACCGCCGCCATCGGGGCGAGCAGGTTGCCCTCAGTGCCGAGGAAAAAGCCAACCGGGAACGTTTTCGCGCCCTGTGTGACCACGCTTACAGGGGCGAGGCGGACACCCTGACACTGCTGCCCCAATGGGCGGCCAGTCACTTCAACCGCCCCGCAATTCGCACTGTAGGAGACGTCACCGCCTACATGAACGATCCTCAGCTGACGCGCGAACTCCAGGCTCTGGAGCGCCACCTGTTCGCCAACCCAAGTGAGCGGGAACCCTGGAACGGTGATGAACTCGTCGGTGTACTCAGACGGCTGGCCGGGCGGCCACGAAACGGCGGCTGACGCTGTCAGCCGCCGGTTTCGTTCCCTGCCGGTGCGCCATCATCTTCCATGATCCAGCCGGGAACCGGCTGTCCCAGTTCCGAGTAGGCGGTAGCCACGCCCTGGCGAATGCTGTCAGCCTGCGGATGGTTCGGCGCCACTTCGAGAATCCGTTCCCAGTATTCCAGCGCCTCCCGGTAATCACCGTTGCGGAACGCCTCAACGCCCTGGAGCCCGAGACTGTTCACCTCATCGGGATTAACCTCTCGGGCCCGCCCGATGGCCTCCTCAACCTCCGGCGTCACTTCGCCCTGGTTGGCCATGAACAGGGCCTGGGCACGCAGCCCCAGTGCCGCCGCTGGGCTGCCTTCTCCACTTCGTTCAATGGCCCCCGCGAGTTCACTATAGGCATCTGCTGCTTCCTGGAACCGCTCCAGCTGCATGTAGCTGCGCCCCAGCATTGCCCAGCCTTCCGGGTTGTCCGGCTGGGCCGCCAACCGCTCCTGCAGACTCTGCACCATGGCATCCACATCGGATGAATCCATGTTTTCCTGCGTCATCTGCTGTCGCTCCCGGAATTCCGCCACTTCCTCACTGGCCCCCAGGTAACCGTAGAGCTGGAATGCCACCAATGGCAGTGCGATCACAAGCACCAGGGTGACCAATACCAGACCGCGCTGACCTCCGGGGCCGCTGTCACTGTCAGCTTCTTCCGCCTCCACATCCCGCAGAAGGCGCATTTCCAGTTCATCCTTCAGGGATTCGAACCCGGATTCGTCCAGCATGCCTTCGTCACGCTCACGCTCCAGCTCCTTCAGCCGGGATCGGTAGGCGGCCAGATTCTGTTCCCGATAATGCACAACGGGCCGTTCCCGCCGGGCAAACAGCATGGGGTAGATTACGAACACCAGGGCCAGGATGACCAGCAGGATGACAGCAAGCCAGAAATTCAAAGGCATGGACGCTCACTCGGGTTGGGTTCATTCATTGCGAAGCCACTGCTCTACACGGCGACGCTCTTCCTCAGACAGGGGCTTAGCCTCCACCTGCCGCCGGGCACGATTACGCACCACCAGCAGCAGCACCACGCCCACGCCAATACCCAGGACCACAAATGGGCCAAGCCACAGCGCCCAGGTTCGCGGCCCAAAGGCGGGACGATAGCTGACAAAGCTGCCAAAGCGATCCACCATCGCCTGGCGGATTTCCTCGTCACTGGCCCCGTCACGCAGCATCCGGTGCACCCGTTCGCGCATGTCCTCGGAAATGGGGGCTCCAGACTCGGAAATGGACTCGTTCTGGCACTTCGGGCACCGCAGCTCTCGCGTCAGTTCGCCAAAACGCTCCCGGAGCTCTGGATCCTCCAGACGTTCCTGGGCTGAGACAGGGGTCGCCAATGCCAGTAGTACGATAAACAGGAGCGCGGCCTCAGCCGTCCTGACGGTAACGTTCGTAAAGCGGCTCAAAATCGGACTCCCACACTTCTTGGTCAACCACGCCCACGTGGCGATGACGGACGATTCCCTCGGCATCAATCAGGTAGGTCTCCGGTGCGCCATAGACGCCGAGATCAAACCCCAGGCTGCCCTCCGGATCGTAGATCACCCGGGTATAAGGATTCCCACGTTCGCGCAGCCATTTCAGGGCCGCATCGCGTTCGTCCTTGTAATTGAGCCCCACGATGGGCACCCCCTGTTCCGCGAGCCGATTGAGGTGGGCATGCTCCACCCGGCAGGCCGCACACCAGGTGCCCCAGACATTCAGCAGCCGGACCTTGCCCTTAAAGAGCTCCGGCCCGGCGGAGGTGTCCGACTCACGCAGCATAGCCAGATCGAATTCGGGAATCTCTTTACCCACCATGGCCGAATCCAGTTCGCTGGGATCTTCCCCAAGGCCCCAGTAGAGCACCACGCCCAGAGTCACTGCCAGCACCAACGGAAGGAATAGCCAGATCCGATTCATGACGCCGTACTCCCTGCCGCTGACTCGGCAGCCCTGGGCTTCTCGGCCATGGTTACCGTCTGGCGCTGGCGGACCCGGTAACGACGGTCACTGACCGCAAAGGCCCCACCCAGCGCCATCAGCAGGGCACCGCCCCAGATCCAGCGAACCAGCGGCTTGTACTGGACGCGCACGCTCCAGGCCGTCTGGCCCTCCACGTTATCACCCAGAGCCACGAACAGGTCCTTAAGGATGCCGGGGCTGATGCCGGCATTGGTCATCACGTCCCCACGCACCGGATAGTGACGTTTCTCCGGGTGTACCGTGGCCACCCGCTCGCCGTCCCGATAGATGTCGAAGGTCGCCCGCTGGGCGGTGAAGTTCGGTCCCTCGCGCTCTCCCAGATCCGCGAAATGCCATTCGTAACCAGCGACCTCAAGGCGGTCCCCCGGGGCCATTCGCCGGTCCTGCTCCACGCCGTGGATGGATACCATGGTGGCGCCGGCAATGGCCATCGCCAGGCCAAGATGACCCAGTACCATCCCGATATAGCTGCGCGACAGCCGGCGCAGGCCGTGCCAACGCCCCCTCCGGCTGGCGGTCTTATCCCAGGCATCCCTCAGGGTCGCGAACGCCACCCAGGCGGCCACCAGAAGCCCGATCACGCTGAGCGCATTCAACTCACCGACCATCAGCAGCGGTACGGCGACGGCGATGACCACACTGAGCACCGCAGGCACCAGCAGCTTGCGCAACACCATGTCCACCGGCGTCCGTTTCCATCGGGTCACGACCCCAAACCCGAGCACGACCCCGAGCATCAGGGCCATCGGCACAAAGGTGATGTTGAAATAGGGCTCGCCCACGGACAGAGTCCCACCGCCCATATAATCAAGGATCAACGGGAAGATGGTCCCCAGGAGAACCACGAACGTCGCCACCACCAGGAAGACGTTGTTCATCAGCAGTAGGGCTTCACGGGAGAAGAGTGTAAAGCCGGTGCGGCCCTGGACAGCGGGGGCACGGACCGCGTAGAGCGCCAGCGAGCCGACCACCGTTACCGCCAGCATCATCAGTATGAAGAAGCCGCGCTCGGGATCATTGGCGAACGAATGCACGGACGTCAGCACGCCCGAGCGCACCAGGAAGGTACCCAGTATGCTCAGGGCAAAGGTCATGATGGCCAACAGGACGGTCCAACTCTTGAAGACGCCCCGCTGCTCGGTCACGGCCAGTGAGTGGATCAGCGCTGTCCCCACCAGCCAGGGCATGAAGGAGGCATTCTCAACCGGGTCCCAGAACCACCAGCCACCCCAGCCCAGCTCGTAGTAGGCCCACCAGCTGCCGAGGGCAATGCCAAGGGTCAGGAAAGCCCACGCAACGGTTGTCCAGGGCCTCGACCAGCGCGCCCAGACGGCGTCCAGGCGTCCACCGATCAAGGAGGCAATCGCAAACGCAAACACCACCGAAAAGCCCACATAGCCCATATAGAGCATCGGTGGATGCACGATCAGGCCAAAGTCCTGCAGTAACGGATTGAGGTCGGCGCCATCCTGCGGCATGTTTTGCAGAAGGCGTTCAAAGGGGTTGGATGTAAGCAGCGTAAAGAGCATGAAGCCAACGCTGATCAGCCCCATGATGGACAGCACCCGCGCCCTCATCTCATCCGGCAGATTACGACTGAACAGCGCCACCGCCAGCGTCCAACCCCCGAGGGTGAGCACCCACAGCAGCATGGAGCCTTCATGCCCGCCCCAGACAGCACTGAACTTGTAATACCAGGGCAGCATGCTGTTGCTGTTATTGGCCACGTACGCCACGGAAAAGTCATCAACCATGAAGGACCAGGTCAGGCAGGCATAACTCAGGGCCAGCATTACAAAGACCCCGGCCACAAGCGGTCGGTCAAAGGCCATGAGACCGGGGTGGCGGAGGGTGGCACCTGCCATAGGCACCACCACCAGGACCACCGCCAGAAGGAGCGCCAGGATCAGCGCGAAATTGCCGAGCTCCGGAATCATGATTTCTCCTGCATCAGTAACACTGCCTCTGACACCTCAGGTGTCGCCACTGCCATGGTCAATACGCTCCTTAGAATAGTCACCGTCTTCCTTCAGGCGCCCACTCGCCTCCAGGGCTTCCTTCACTTCCGGCGGCATGTAGTCTTCGTCGTGTTTCGCCAGAACCTCATCCGCCTTGAGCAGGCCATCGCCGTTAAGCTCACCAAGCGCCACCACCCCCTGGCCTTCCCGGAACAGGTCCGGCAGTATCCCGGTATACTCCACGGGAACCCGGCCCTGGTTATCCGTAATCACAAAGCGCACCTTCAGTGACTCCGGGTCGCGCACCACGCTATCCTCCTCCACGAGCCCACCGGCACGGATCCGCTGCTCTACGGGGGCCTTTCCGGTTTCTATTTCCGCCGGGCTGTAGAAGAGATTCATGTTTTCCTGCAGTGCCACCATTGCCAGAGCGACAGCGACGGCAAAGCCCGTGAGAAGGACGAGGATGATCGTGAGGCGCCGTTTACGAACCGGGTGCATCGTGTGTCTTACCTCCACTGCCGTGCCGTTGAGCCTCTATACGCATGAGGCGGCGGTGATGGGCGATAATGCGTCGCCGCTGGAAAACGGTCACCACCACCAGAGCCATGATGACCAGCGCGAAGGCTGCGTAACTGGACCAGACGTAGGCGCCGTGCCCATCCATGGTGATCAGTGCCTGTAATGAATCGAACTGCATACCACCTCCGGGGGCGCCTATTGTGCCAGAACCCAGTCACGGACCCAGCGCGCGCGCCGCTCCCTTAACAGAATGTCATTCCGCATCCGCCACAGGATCAGCCACGCCACCAGCAGGTGGAATCCCAGGATGCAGAGGAGCAGTGGCACCCACATGCTCGCGGGCATGGCCGGCGCTTCGGTGACCTTGATGGTCGCCGGTTGGTGAAGGGTGTTCCACCACTCCACCGAATACTTGATGATCGGGATATTCACCACGCCCACGATGATCAGTATCGCACTCGCCCGGGCCCGGATGTCCGGATCCTCCATGGCGCCGCGCAGGGCCATCACACCCAGATAGAGGAACAGCAGCAGGAGCATGGACGTCAGGCGTGCGTCCCAGACCCACCAGGTGCCCCAGGTAGGCTTACCCCAGACCGCCCCGGTAAACAGCGCCAGGAAGGTCAGCGCCGCGCCTACTGCCGTGGTTGCGGCAATGAAGCTGTCCGCCATCTTCATACGCCAGACAAGGCCCACGATACCGGCGACCGCCATGGCCACGTACAGCGACTGACCCAGGTAGGCCGAAGGCACATGGATGAAGATGATCCGGTAGCTGTCGCCCTGCTGGTAATCGGCCGGCGCAAAAAGAAGCCCCCAGATCACACCGATCCCAAGGACGACCAGCGCTGCAAACCCGAGCCAGGGCATCAGTCGACCCGCGATGCCGAAAAACCATTTCGGCGAGCCCAGCTTGTGAAACCATTGCCACATGTGGCGATCCTCAGTTCATTTCAGCCGTTGGATACGCTGATCCGCAGCGCTCCGGCGATGGCCAGCGGTGCCAGCACCACCGCCAGTGACAGCATGGCGCCAAGCAATGCCAGATGCCCCGTTATGGCGGCGCCATTGGCGGCCGCCGTTACCGCCCCGGTACCGAAAATCAGCACCGGCACATAGAAAGGGGTCATGATCAGCACCAGCAGGACACCGCTGCCCCGCAGACTCACTGTCAGCGCCGCGCCGATGGCTCCAACCAGCACCAGCACCGGCGAGCCGATCAGCAGCGTCAGGACCAGGACGTATCCCGTCGATACAGTCAGGTGCAGCATCACGCCCAGAACCGGCACCAGAAGCACCAGCGGCAGGACCGTTGTCACCCAGACCGCCGCGACGCGGGCCAGCGCCAGCAGCGCCAGTGGCTGGGGCGACAGCACCCATTGTTCCAGATGGCCGTCCGCATAATCATTGCGGAACAATAAGTTCAGCGACAACAGGATGGACAGCAGTGCCGCCACCCAGATGATGCCCGGCCCCGCCTCGCGCAGGAAATCCGCCTCGGGCGTCACACCCAGAGGGAACAGTGAAACGATCAACACAAAGAATACCAATGGGTTGATCAGATCCTGGCGATTGCGAAAGGCAATCAGCCACTCCCGACGAACGGTTTCCCGCACCGCCCGCGCCCAGCCAAGGCCCGGCTCCTCGAACCTCACCGGGGATCGGGGCTCGACATGCATCAGGCGGCCTCTCCAAGCGTCACTGTCCGTACCCCATCCAGTCCCAGCCGATGATGGGTCGTCAGGACCACTGCACCCCCGGCACGGACACGGTTGCGTAACAGGGTCTCGAGCTGAACCACCGCTTCCCGGTCCACGGCCGTAAACGCCTCGTCCAGGATCCAGAGCGGCGCGCTCGACAGATACAGACGGGCCAGCGCCACGCGGCGCTGCTGCCCTGCTGAGAGCTGTGCTGCCGGCAGATCCTCATAGCCGGCAAGCCCCGCATCCGCCAATGCCCCATTGATACGCTCCGGCTCCACCGCCTCACGCATCGCGAGCCATCCCGCCAGATTCTCGAATGCGGTCAGGGAAGGCGTAACCCCGGCGTCGTGCCCCATGAACAACAGGTTTGCCTGGTAATGAGGCCTTACCCGGTGCATCGTTTCACCACGCCAGAGCAGTTCCCCCTCGAAGGCGCTGTTAAGCCCGGCCAGTATCCGGAGCAATGTGGTCTTACCAGCACCATTGGGACCGGCAATCTGCCATAATTCGCCACTGCACACGGCCAGGTCGAGCCCACTGAACAGCGGTCGGTCATCGCGTTCGCAATGGATCTGCCGGGCTTCAAGCAGGGTCGTCGTCATCGCACATCCGGCCGGCGGGGTCTGCGGGTTGGGTCTTCCCCCGGCGGGCGCCTATTATATAGAAAACGGTCGGCTTTTGCCGCCACCATCGGACCCGGGGAACGCCGTTTTGAAAGTACCTGTGATTTCGCTGCTGACCCGCGCCGGCAGTGCCCAGTCAACCGACGGCGGCCAGGCCCGGATGGCCGAGCAGTTGACGCGTGCAGGGCTGCGCGAGGGCGAACCACAACTGGCGCGGCTTCTGTCTGCGGAGGGTGGGAGCCGCGCTGGCAGTAGCGGGCCCCGTGCTGAGGCCAGCACGCGCCTACTGCTGGAAGTCGGGGGCCAACGCCTGCCGGTACGCAGCGACCAACCACTGGAAACCGGCACCCTGGTACGGGTTATGCGCGCCGGCAACGAGCTCCGGTTGATGGAGAGTCTCCAGCAACCCTCACGCAGCACCCTGAGCCAGTCCCTGGCCAACCGCATGCCCTTCCAGCATGACCTGGGCCAGGGTCTCAGCCGGCTCGCGGCCCAGACCAACGACCCTGCCCTTCCCCAGCAGATCCGCCAGGGCCTGGCCCAGCTCACGCGACTGATGCCCTCCACGCCGGCGCCCCAGGCCAACACGGGCAGTGCGCCACCAGGCTCAACAGCGACGCCGCTCTCCATGACCACGCCACAGACGCTGACCATGCCCACAATGCAGAACAGTGCCGGCTCGAAGATGGGGCCCACTCTGGACAACATGAGCGGCCCCCAGGTCCGGGAGTGGATTCGCCAGAGTGGGCTTTTCCGGGAAGCGCAGATGCTCCAGCGGACGCCTGGCACAGGGGCGCAGTCAGGCGGGGAGACTCAACCGGACCTGAAGGCCCAGCTTGTTCGGCTTGCTACCCAGCTGCTCCCCAGGGTCTCCGGTGCCGGCACCAGCGAGGGGGGCGAGAGCCTGCACCGCGTCCTGGGGCGGCTCCAGCCCATGACGTCCGGAGCCGTTGAAGACACCAGCGCCCTGCGTTTTCCCTCGCCTCCCGCGGCGGCGGCCGGCGGCGAGACCGCCAGTGCAACCGGCGGCTCTGGTGGCAGCAACGCCAACATGAGCCCCGGCGAGATGCTGCGGTTAGTCGCGGGCATGCTCAACCGGCTGACGGTCAACCAGCTGCATTCCCAGGCCGCCAGCACCGGCGGGGACGCCAACGCGCCCACCCAGACGTGGATCCTGGAGCTGCCCTGGACCACCGGCAACCAGGAGGTGCGGATCGTTCAGGGCCGCCTTGAAGAATACGGCCCCCGCGACCAGGACGCGGAAGAAGACAGTGACCGGCAGGCATTCGAACGCGAATGGCAACTGACCCTGGCGCTGTCATTCGACAGCACTGGCCCCCTGTACTTTGAAGTAAACCTGCGGGGCCGGCAGCTCAGGACCCGGGTCTGGGCTGAGAAACCAGAAACCGTAGCCTTGGTCGCGGATACCCGTGGCAGGCTGGAAACGGCGCTGTCACGGTTGGACCTGGATGTGGTCCCGGTGGAATGCATGGAGGGGCAGCCACCCGCCAGGGTTACCCGGCTCAGCCAGCAACTGGTGGACGAACATGCGTGAAAAAGGCGAACAGCAGGAAGCCGCTATTGCCCTGACCTATGACGGACAGAACGCGCCCACGGTCACCGCGACCGGCCAGGAGGAGCTGGCGCGCGAGATGATACGGATTGCGGAAGAGAACGGGGTTCCACTGTACGAGGACCCGGATCTTGCAGCCCTGCTCAGTCGACTGGATCTGGGCGAGGCGATTCCCGAAACCCTTTACCGGGTCATCGCCGAGATCCTGGCTTACAGTTTCTACCTGCAGGGTTTCACGCCGGAGGACTTCCGGCAGCAGGACTAGACGACCTCACTGGTCCCGGTACGGTCGGCGTTACCAGCCACACGCCCCTTGCGCAGCGCGGAGACCAGCTCCGCTTCCGGACGGGAGATCCCACAGGAATTCATCAGATCCTCGGTACCCGCTCCCAGCTCTACCAGCTTGGAGGCCTCATCGTAGGGAACGCGCAACGGGTCGTTCAGACGCATCTCCTCCAGCGCGCCACTGAGGCGGTGCAGGGACTGTTCACAGGCCACGAGGCGGCGACCCACGCCCATACTGCCGCTGCTGACCGCGTGCAGCTCCCGGCCCAGGTCATCGCAGCGCCGGCGCCAATGCGCCTCCATCCGGTTCATGCGAATCCGGTTGCCGATGCCCTGCGCTGCCACCAGGGCAATGGCCAGGGCCGTCATGGCCCAGGGCAGAACGGTGTTGATCATATCCATGCCAGCCTCCTGTCGCCGACCGTCTAGAGGGCCTCGATCTCAGCCCATTCCTCGTCGGTCAGCATCTTTTCGAATGCCACAAGAATCACCAGCTCATTCTCACGATTGCAGACACCGTGAATGAACCGTGCACTCTCCTCGTTACCCACATTGGGCGCGCTCTCAATCTCGCTCTGGCGGATATAGATGACCTCGGCCACCGCATCCACAAGGATCCCGATTACCTGCTCCTCGGCCTCCAGGACCACGATCCGGGTGGAATCCGTGACCTCACCGTCCGGCAGCCCGAACCGGCGCCGGGTGTCGATCACCGTGACGACATTGCCGCGCAGGTTGATGATGCCAAGCACGTAATCCGGAGCACCGGGAACCGGCGCAATCTCCGTGTAGCGGAGCACTTCCTGGATCTGCATGACGTTGAGGCCGTAGGTCTCGTCCGCCAGCCGGAAGGTCACGTACTGCAGGACAGGATCGTCCCCGCTTTGCTGGGCCGCATTCTGAATGCTCTGGGTCGCCATATACGCCTCTCTGTCCGGGCAACTGTCAATTTTTCATCACTGCGTACCCTGCACTATAGAACAGAGCACAAACTGTGCCACTGCAGGCCCGCTAGCGATCAAGATCCGGATTCCGTTCGGTTTCCGCCTTCTGGAGGAGAACCGCCATCCGGGATACATCCAGCAGGGCACACATTTCCTTCTTAATGGTGCCGGCCAGCCACTGGCGCCGGCCACCCTCACTGCGCCATTTGACCTCCTCGGGCTCTACCCGGAAGGACTGGGCCACCTCGTCACAGGCCAGGCCCCAGGCACTGTCACCAAGCTGGATAACGAAACGGTAGCCGTCCCGGAAACTGTCCCGGTAGCGCTCCGGCATAACCCAGCGCGCGGTATCCGTAACCCGTATGGTGCGCTCACCAACGCGCAGAAGCCCCATGAACCAATCCGGGCGACCGACCAGGGGCGTGAGATCATTATCCAGGCGATGGACCTGGCCCAGCATTACCAGTGGCACCGCCAACTGCAGGCCAGCAACACGGAAGATCAGGCACTCGAACCCCTCCTGGGCCCAGGGCGGGCGACTGTTTCGCCAGGGTTCGACTTCTGGCTCTGGCTCTGGCTCTGGCTCTGGCTCTGGCTCTGGCTCTGGCTCTGGCTCTGGCTCTGGCTCTGGCTCTGGCTCTGGCTCTGGCTCTGGCTCTGGGAGCGGAGTCTCGTTTACCGGCATTTCTACTGGAACAGCCTCGGGCTGGGGTTCCGGTTCCTGTTTCAGCTCGGGTTCAGGCTCGGCATCCGATGTCTGTTCAAGGCTCCGGATGGCTGGGCTCACCAGCGCTGAGTTCAGGACCGGCTTCTCCGCTTCGGCCAGAGGCCGCGAGTCCGGCTGGGCGCGGCGCGCACGGGCGCGCCGCCGTGATGAAACGCCGTTGCCGGTGTCACCTTCTTCGGCCCAGGGGCTGTCGTCTCCCGACGACAGCAGCTCATCAAGGTAGTCACCAAGGATCGAATCCGGTTTGCTGGTCCCACGCCCTGCCACTGTCAGATCTCCTTCGCGGATCTACCGCGCCTCCGCGGTCTGGCGGGAGCCGCCGTCATCCCCAAGCTTGGCCTGAAGGTCGGAAAGCAACCGCCGATAGGCTCTCACTCCCTGGGAGTCGCTGGTCACCGCCGTCGGCACCACGCCCCTGTGACTGGCATCACGCAGGCGCGTATCCACGGGCACGGCAAAACGCCAGAGCTCATCCCCGTAGTCGCGGCGCAACTGGTTCAGGCTCTGGACCGACGCCTGGGTCCGGCGATCGTACATTGTCGGAATGATGGTGTAACCCAGGTTGTTCTTCTGGCTTTTCATGACCATCTGCAGCGTGTGCAGCATCCGGTCCAGCCCCTTGAGGGCGAGGAACTCCGTCTGGACCGGCATCAACAGATGCTGGGCTGCCGCCAGGGCATTGATCATCAACACCCCGAGCGAGGGCGAGTTGTCCAGGAGGACGTAATCATAATCGTCCCAAAGCGTGGACAGGGAGCGGGAGATCACCAGCCCCATGCCCGCGACACCAACACTGCGACGCTCAAGCGTCGCCAGGGTGCTGGAAGCCGGCAATAGATGGAGACCGGGATGACCGGTCTCGATCACCAACTGTGCCGGAAGGCCCGGGGGAATCTTGCCCTCATGCTGAAAAAGGTCATAGACCGAATGATCGATGGCATCCGGATCATTCCCGAAGTAGGTGGTCACGGAGCCATGCGGGTCCAGGTCCACCATCAGCACACGGTGCCCCGCATCCGCCAGCAATCCGCCCAGCGCAACCACGGTGGTGGTCTTGCCGACACCACCTTTCTGATTCGCCACTGTCCAGATCCGCACGTTGCACTCCCCCTAAATCCTTCGCCTGCGCGGCGGCCAGTCATTGCCGACACACCCCGTAACCGGCGTACCTTTTCCGGGTGGCACTGCCCGGATCCGGCCCGGGGGCCACCAGGCCAACCACCGAGCTGGTTGTAGCAGCATTCATGCCAGATTCAGCGTTGCCCCGGCGGTGCCGGAATACTGCCTTCCGCACCAATAACAAGGGTAACCCGGCGATTCCGGGCCCGCCCGCGCTCCGTGTCATTACGCGTCACCGGGTGGTTGTCACCATACCCCATGGCGGCAAGCCGCTCACCATCGATCCCGCTGTCTTCAAGCAGTCTGACCACGGCCCCTGCCCGGGCAGCCGACAATTCCCAGTTGGACGGAAAACGCCCGGTACTGATGGGCAAGCTGTCGGTGTACCCTTCCACGACAAGGGCATTATCACCCGATGCAAGCACATCCGCGATACGGACAATTGCGGTCTGCGCCTCGGGTCCGGGCAGCACCCCGCCACTGCGGAAGACCAGGTCCCCGGGCAGGGTCACCTCCATCCAGCGCTCCCCTTCACGGAAGCGGATCTGATCCGATCCCACCAGCCCATCAAGGGCATTGCCCAGCTCCTCCCTCAGCCCGGAATCGGTAAAGCGCGACGCCCCGGTTCCCGCCTCGCCCGGTGCTGTGATCGGCTCGCCGATGGGGATCGGGTTGATGGTGCGCGGAGTGCCGGTGAATACGCCCTGAACCGCCTCGGAAAGCCGGCGAACCTGGTCCTGTTCTGCCGAGGAAATGGCGTAGAGGAAGACAAAGAACCCGAACAGCACCGTCACAAAGTCGGCGTAGGAAACCAGCCACCGATCATTGCTGGGGCCTTCGGTTTCGGTCCGGCGGCGTCTCATGGGCAGTTCCTCAGCGGTGCATGAAGCCCTGCAGGCGCAGTTCGATGGTGTTGGGATTCTCCCCTTCCAGCACCCCTATGAGTCCGTCAATCATCATTTCCTGATAGCGGCTGCGGTAATGGACCAGGCTGCGCAGTTTACTGGCAACAGGGAAGCAGAGCAGGTTGGCCAACGCGATGCCATAGATCGTGGCTACAAAAGCGGTGGCGATGCCGGTGCCCACCTGGGCGGGATCCTCCAGATGGGTCATCACCTGGATCAAACCCATGACCGCCCCGATAATGCCAATGGTTGGCGCATAGCCGCCCATGGACTCGAACACGCGCGCGGCCTCCAGATCCCCCTGTTCGCGGGATTCCAGGTCGGTCTCGAGCATGCTCCGAATGGTTTCCGGCTCCAGGCCGTCCACCAGAAGCTGCAGCCCTTTGCGGGCGAAGGGCTCGGACTCCTCCTCGGCCACCGACTCCAGCCCCAGGATGCCGTCCCTGCGCGACTTCATGCTCCAGCCCACCACCTTTTCGACCCCATCCCTCATGCTGATCCGGGGCGGCGAGAACACCCAGCCGAGCAGATTCATGGCACGGCGCAGCACCGTGCTGGGCGTCTGGAGGGTAATCGCGGCCAGTGTCCCTCCAATCACGATGACCACGGCGGGAAGGTTGATCAGCGAGCCAAGCGTGCCGCCCTCGAGAACCGTTCCCCCCAGCAGCGCCGCAAAGGCCAGTATGACCCCGAGAAGACTCAGCAGATCCATCAGGTCACACCCTCGGTCAATCGACTCCCGATCCGGTCAAGCGGCAGCACTTCGTCCGTCAGCCCCGCTTTGGCAACCGCCATGGGCATACCATAGATCACCGAGGTTTTTTCATCCTGGGACCAGACAGCCGAACCGGATTGCTTCATCAGGCGACAGCCCTCCTTGCCGTCCGCGCCCATGCCGGTGAGGATCACGGCCAGCGTTTTACCGGGGAAATTACGGGCGATCGAGCCAAAAGTGACATCCACGCAGGGCCGGTAATTGAGCCGACCATCATCGGGAATCACCCGGATGCGACCGCTTCCTCCGCTCTTCTCCACGAGCATCTGCTGGCCACCGGGGGCAAGCAGCGCCACGCCAGGTTCGAGGAGATCCCCGTCCTGGGCCTGTCGGACCTGAATACGGCAGAGTTTGTCGAGGCGGTCCGCGAAGGCCGGCGTAAAACTGGCGGGCATGTGCTGAACCAGAATGATCGGCGCCGGAAAATTGGCAGGCAGTGCCGCGAGCACTTTCTGCAGCGCAATGGGGCCGCCCGTGGAGGTGCCAATGGCAACAATATCGTAGTGGCGGGCCGGCGTGCGCCGCGAAGACTGACGGCCCGCACTCTCGGCACCTTCCCCAGCCCCGCGAGCGCCGGACTCGGTTTTCCGGGGTTCCGGGCGCTGTCGACGCTCAGCTACCGCGGGACGGGAGGCCTCCCGTTGAGGGGTGTCTCCGGACCCCTGCGCTGGTGATTCCGGTTGCCGTGGGGCGGCTGCTGGCGCGCCTCCACCCCGCCCGGGACGACTGCGCGCCACTTCCAGGAGCCGTTTGCGCAGGATCTCCTGAAGCCGGCTCGAGGAGCGGGCAATCTCCTCGAAGTTCTTGGGCAGAAAATCCACAGCCCCGGCTTCGAGGGCATCCAGCGTGACGCGCGCGCCCTCATAGGTCAGCGACGAGAACATCAGCACCGGCGTCGGATGGCTTTCCATGATCTTGCGAACCGCCGTGATGCCATCCATCACCGGCATCTCGTAATCCATGGTGATGACATCCGGGCGATGCGTTTCCACCAGCTTCAGGGCTTCCTGTCCATTACTGGCGGTTGCCACAACCTTCAACTCGCCGGTTGCGGAGAGGATCTCACTCAGACGTTTACGGAAGAATCCCGAATCATCAACGACAAGGACGGAAACCGTCATCCAAGACTCCAATCACAGGGGGCCCGGCCCGCGGTGCTGCTGCCCCGATGACACGGACCGGTTATCAGGCGTAACTCTGGAGAAGGCTGGGCACGTCGAGAATCAGGGCGATGGTTCCGTCGCCGGTAATGGTAGCCCCGGCCATGCCCGCTGTTCCCTGGAGCATCTTGCCCAGTGGCTTGATAACCACCTCCTCCTGACCGATCAGCTGGTCGACCACGAAGCCCACCCGCTTGGTGCCGACCGCAACCACCACCACATGGGCATCGGTCTCGTCGGTCTCCACCGTGGCACCTTCAACCAGCCACTTCTTGATGTAGAACAGCGGGTACACATGATCCCGGACCACGATGCACTCCCGACCATCCACGATGTTCTTCTTAGTCAGATCCAGATGGAAAATTTCCACCACGTTCACCAGTGGCAGGGCAAACGGCTGGTCTTCAAGCTTGACCATGAGCGTCGGCATGATGGCCAGCGTCAGCGGCACCTTGATCACGATCCGGGAACCGCGCCCCAGCTCTGAGTCGATATCGATGGAGCCATTGAGCTGGTTGATCTTGGTCTTGACCACATCCATGCCCACGCCACGCCCGGAGACATCGGAAATCTCGGTCTTTGTGGAAAAGCCCGGCGCGAAGATCAGCTGGTAGCATTCGCCCTCCGTCAGGCGGTCCGCCGCTTCCTGCTCGTAAACGCCCTTCTCCACCGCCTTGCGCCGCAACGCCTCGGGATCCATGCCACCGCCATCATCCTCGATCACCAACTGGATGTGATCGCCCTCCTGCTCGGCGGAGAGCGCCACCCGACCGACGCGCGGCTTGCCGTTACGCTCACGCTCATCCGGCATCTCGACGCCATGGTCCACGGCGTTGCGCACCAGATGCACCAGCGGGTCGGACAGGGCCTCGACCAGGTTCTTGTCGAGGTCAGTGTCCTCACCGCTCATGCTGAGGTTCACTTCCTTTTCAAGGCTCCGCGCCAGGTCCCGGACAACCCTGGGAAAGCGGCCAAACACCTTCTTGATCGGCTGCATCCGGGTCTGCATCACCGACGACTGAAGGTCGCCGGTCACCACATCCAGGTTGGAAACCGTCTTCTGGACGCGGCCATCTTCCAGTTCATCGCTGAGACGCTTGAGCCGGTTACGGATGAGCACAAGCTCACCCACCATGTTCATGATGTCATCGAGGCGGCGGGTATCAACCCGCACCGTGGATTCAGCAGCGGCAGCAGCCTGGTCCTTACCTCCACCACCGCCGCCGGAAGCGGGCTTCTGCTCCCCGCCCTTCTGGCCGCCGCCTGAGCCACCACCGGCTGCTTGTGCCGGTTCTTCCACGGCCGCCGCAGCGGCAGACGCTGCCGGCGCTGTGTTACCGGTACCGCCGGCAGACGCCCCGGCTGCCGCAGAGGCTTCCACCGGTGCTTGCTCATCACCGGATCCAGCGTCCCGACCGGCTGTCTCCGCCGTGTCAGGCTTGAACTGGCCAGGCCCGTGGAGTTCGTCCAGCAGGGATTCGAACTCGTCCTCACTGATCTCATCGTCATCACTGCTGGACTGGGCCCCAGCCCCGGACTCGCCTCCGGCGTTGCCAGTGCTGCCGCCGCTTACCGCTTCCGACGCGGGTGGCGCCCCGGCATGTTTGCCTTCGCCGTGCAGCTGGTCCAGCAGTGCCTCAAATTCGTCTTCACTGATCTCGTCATCACTACCCGAGGACCCTGACCCTGCGGCCGAGCCCGACTCGCCAGAGGTCGTACCACCGGCGGTTGCCTGGTCCTGCGGGTTAATGGCATCCAGCAGCTGTTCAAATTCGTCATCAGTGATGTCCCCCTCCTGGCCACCACTGTGCTCCGTCCTTCCCTGCGTAGCCCCGGAGGCGCCTTCGGTGGGCCCGGAAGCCCCCTCATCCTCACTCGCCGGTTTCGCCAGCCTCGCCAGCTGTTCCAGAAGCTGTGGATCAGCCGGGGTCGGCGCCTCGCGGCTGCGGACCTCATCAAACTGGGTATTGACGACGTCCAGGGCCCTCAGGACGACGTCCATGAGGTTGGAGTCAACGGTCCGTTCCCCGTTCCGCAGAGTGTCGAACACGTTCTCGGCTTTATGACAGCAGTCGACCAATGCGTCGAGCTGCATGAAACCCGCGCCACCCTTGACGGTATGGAACCCCCGGAAGATGGCATTGAGCAGGTCCCCGTCTTCCGGATTGTTTTCCAGCTCAACCAACTGCTCGGAGAGCTGCTCGAGAATCTCACCGGACTCGACAAGAAAGTCCTGGAGAATCTCTTCATCCGCATCCAACGCCATGCAACGTCTCCTTAAAAGCCGAGACTGGACAGCAGGTCATCAACCTCATCCTGTCCGGAAACCACATCCTGCTGCGAGTTGTCGATCTGGGGACCCTCGCCCTTGCTGCTCACTTCGCCGTCCTGGCCTTTATCACCATAGTCATGGACCACGCCGGCGATCTTGTCCACGTCGCTGGCCATCACCATCAGTCGCACCAGGTGATCCTCCACCTCCTTGACCAGTGAGGTGACGCGCTGGATCACCTGCCCGGTAAGGTCCTGGAAGTCCTGTGCCAGGAGAATCTCCGAGAGGTTGTTATTCAGCCGGTCCGAATCTGATGCAATACGATCAAGGAAGCCGTCGATCCGGCCATAGAGCTCCCGAAATTCGGAGGGTTTCATTTCCCGCCGACGCAACCGGCCCCAGTCCTCCCGAATGGCACCGGCCTCCTCCCGGAGGTTCGAGGCCAGCGGCATCGTATCTTCAACCAGGTCCATGGTTTTATTGGCGGAGCGGCCGGTCAGCTTGACCACGTAATCGAGGCGGTCGGAGGCGTCCGCCATCTTGGACAGCTCTTCCTGCTGTTCGTTGTTCTCTGCCTTGATCTCGAAATTGCGCAGCGCCTCATGGAGGCTGCGCGTCAGGCGCCCGACCTCACGGTAAAGGCTCCGATCACGAACCTCTCCGAGTTCGGCAATGCGCTGCATGGCATCGCTGATATTACCCTGATCCAGGGCCTCCTTGAGGCCTGTGGCCTTGGTCCTGAGCTCTTCGGCCACTTCTTCGGTAATGTCTTCCCGGTTGAGCTCACTCATGCCGTCTGCACCTGGTTCACTCGACGCGTTCAAAAATCTTCTCGATCTTGTCCTTGAGTACGGCCGCGGTAAACGGTTTGACCACATAGCCGTTCACGCCCGCCTGGGCAGCCGCCACGATCTGGTCCCGTTTGGCTTCGGCGGTCACCATCAGGATCGGCAGGTTTTTCAGATTCTCATCCGCCCGGATTGCCTGAAGCAGCTCCATACCGCTCATCCCCGGCATGTTCCAGTCTGTCACCAGGAAGTCGAACTTGCCGTTGCGCAGCATCGGCAGTGCGGTATTGCCGTCGTCCGCCTCCTCGATGTTGTTGAAACCGAGGTCGCGCAGCAGATTTCTCACGATCCGTCTCATCGTGGAGAAGTCATCCACAACAAGAATCTTCATGTTCTTGTCCAAAACAGCCTCCAAACAAATCGGTTGTTGTCACGTCAGCCTGAGCGGCCCGTGCTGCAACGCCTACTTCAGTCTAGACGTTTGTTCCAATCTCACCAGTCAGCCCCCGGTGCGCTCGAGCATGCGCGCCCGCAGCCGGGCGGCCGCCTGGCCATGAATCTGGCTCACCCGCGACTCGCTGACCTCAAGGACCGCCCCAACCTCCTTAAGGTTGAGCTCATCCTGATAGTAGAGCGACAGCACCAGACGCTCGCGCTCCGGCAGCTGCTCAATCTCCTCGGCCAGAGCCCTGCGGAAATCCGCGTCCTGGTGCGCCCCTGCAGGCCCGTCTTCTGGCGCCTGGTCGTTAATGTGGTCGTGCTTCTCGGTGAGTTCATCCAGGCTGAACAACCGTCCGGTCGTCGCATCGCTGGCATGACTGTGGTAATCGTTCAGCGAAACCCCCAACTCCTCGGCGATCTCTATATCCTTGGCGTCCCGACCCTCGCGCGCCTCAATGGTCTGGATGGCGTCGGAAATCCGGCGAGCGTTACGGTGCACCGACCGTGGCACCCAGTCCCCGCGGCGGATTTCGTCGACGATCGCACCCCGGATCCGGATGCCCGCGTAGGTTTCAAAGGTTGCCCCCTGCCCGGACTCGTATTTACGGGCGGCCTCCAGCAGCCCGACCATGCCGGCCTGCATCAGGTCTTCAAGCTGGATATGATCGGGGAGCCGCGCCATCATGTGCAGCGCGATTTTCTTGACCAGGGGCATGTGGGTTTCAACGAGCTCATCCACATCGGCCCGGCGGGTCTGTGTGTAGAGTTCAAGTGGCCCGGACTGCGTCATGGTGTGGCCATTCCCGTAAGCCCCTGTTCAAGAATGAGAATGCTCGTCAGTCCTTTACAAGCCGTTCGACGAAAAATTCCAGGTGGCCGCGCGGCGATGACGGCAGCGGCCACTGCTCCACCTTCTTTGCCAGATCCCGAAACGCCGCGGAGGCCTTGGCACTCGGATACAGTTCCATAACCGCTTTCTGGCGACGCACCGCTTTCTTCACCGAGTCGTCGAGCGGGATACTGCCCACATATTGTAACGCAACATCGAGGAACCGTTCGGTCACCCGATAAAGCTTGTCGTACAGCGCCTTACCATCCTGTTCGGTGCGCACCATATTCGCCAGGACCCGGAAGCGGTGCGTGTCGTAATCCCGATTCATCAGTTTGATCAGGGCATAGGTATCGGTGATGGAGGTGGGTTCGTCGTTGACCACCAGCATCAGTTCCTGCGACGCCCGCAGGAAGCTCACCACGGATTCGGATATCCCGGCCGCCGTATCCACAATGAGTACGTCGATATCATCACCGAGTTCACTGAAGGCGGAAATCAGCCCGGCATGCTCCATGTGGCTGAGGTTGGTCATCCGCTGGGTGCCGGAGGAGGCGGGAACGATTCGGATGCCACCGGGACCGTCGACGAGGATATCGCTGAGGTTGCACTCCCCCGCGAGGACATCGGAGATGTTGTAGCTGGCAGTGATCCCCAGCAGGACGTCGATGTTGGCGAGGCCAAGGTCGGCGTCGAGCAGGACGACCCGCTGCCCTTTCTCGGACAACGCGATACCGAGGTTCACCGAGACGTTGCTCTTGCCAACGCCTCCCTTGCCACCAGTGACCGCGATCACCTGTACCGGTTTACTCATGCGGAATGGGCTCTCCCGTCCTGTTACTGTCCATTATGAGGAGACGCCCGATGTAACCTCAGGCGCCCTCTGCCATGGCGGTGTCGCCGCGATTGAGCGCCTGATGGCGCCGCACTGCCTGCTTGACCAGGTCCGCCGCGCCCGCGCGGTGCAGATCATCGGGGATCTTCTGGCCATTGGTGTAGAACGCGACCGGCAGCCGGCTCTGTGCAGCAAAGCCCACCACCTCGCCCAGTGTCAGGGCTTCGTCCGTCTTTGTCAGGATGCAACCCGCCAGCCCTACGGCATTATAGCAATGCCATGTGGATTGCATAATGCGCGGCTGGCTGGTCGCCGAAATCAGCAGGTAGGGGCGGACCGCGTGCCGGCTGCTGACCAGCTCATCAATCTGCTCCTCCCAGCCACGATCCGCCGCCGTAAGGCCGGCCGTATCAATCAGCACCAGCTTTCGATCCGAAAGATCATCCAGGATCGCATCCAGACTGTTGGCCTCGTCCACGACCCGAACGGGCACATTGAGGATGCGACCAAACACAAACAGCTGCTCATGGGCTGCTACACGATAGCGGTCCGTGGTCACCAGCGCCAGCTGCTCCGCTCCGTGGCGCAGAACGAACTGCGCCGCCATCTTGCCAATGGTGGTGGTTTTCCCCGACCCCGTGGGGCCAAGAAGGGCATAGATACCGCCGCGCTCCAGCGGGTCGGCAGGCACCGTCTCGAGTTTTGCAGCCAGCGCCTTGAGTGCGCTCTTCCAGCCGGCGTCGAGACGCCCCTGGCCATGTTCCGCCGCGAGATCCCGAGCCTGGGTGCGCGATAACCCCAGATCCTGGAGCCGGTCACCAAGACGCTGCTCTACCACACCCGGTGTTTTCTCGCCCGGGGTGGCAGGCGTCTGCTGGCCGTTCATCTGCTGGAGCATGTCGCGCAGGGAATGGATTTCGGCGCGCATGGACGCCAGCCCGTCTTCCTGCTGTGATGAGCCCTCTAAAGGACTCTCATCCTCGGTCTCTCCACCACCTACGGCTGCCGGAGTCACTGGTTCCTGGGTGTGCTGGGAACGCTGCTGGACGTCACTGATGTGCGCCCGGGATTTCGCCATGGCCGCCTCCAGCTTGCGGTGTTTCTCCGCCTGGAGCTCCGCGAGGCGCGAGGCATTGGCCTTGTCCTCATCCGCCACACCGAGCTGGCTTCGGACTTCCCCCTCGTCATAATCCAGCGCCGTCACGATTTCGACACCGTCATCCACCCGCTTACTGGAGAGGATCACCGCGTCATCACCCATTTCGCTGCGGACCATCCGCAGTGCTTCGGGCATGCTTGGAGCAAAGAAGCGTTTGACTTGCATGGCAGGGAACCTCCGCCGCCGTCAGTTTATTGGCCTATGGACGACACAATCGTGACCTGCTTGTTCTCCGGAATCTCCTGGTAGGAAAGAACGTGCAGCCTTTCCACCCCATACCGGACAAACCTTGCCAGTACCGGCCGCAGGGGAGCCGATACCAGCAGGATGGCGGGTTTGCCGACCGCCTCCTGTTTCTGGGCCGCATCCGCCAGTGAGCGCTGGAGCTTCTCGACCATATTGGGCTCCAGGATCATGCCGATGTCATCGGCCGTGCCGGATTGCTGACCCTGCTGCACAGACTTAAGCAACATCTGTTCCAGCTGGGGATCCAATGTAATCACCGGAACCTCGGTCTCATTGCCGCAGAGCTTCTGAATGATCATGCGCTTGAGCGACTTCCTTGCCGCCGTGGTCAGCACGGTCGGGTCCTGACTGCGCGGCTGAACATTGACGATGGCCTCGGCGATACTGCGCATATCCCGGATCGGCACTTCTTCGAGAAGCAGATTCTGCAGCACTTTCAGCAGGAGGCTGATCGACACCGTGTTGGGCACCAGCTCCTCAGCCAGCTTGGGCGAGGCCTTCTCGAGCTGATCCAGCCATTTCTGGACCTCCTCGTGCCCGAGCAGTTCATGGGCATGCTCCTGAAGCACCTGGTTCAGGTGCGTTGCAACCACGGTGGAGGCATCGACTACCGTGTAGCCGAGGGTCTGCGCGTGATCCCGCTGGGAGGTTTCAATCCAGGTCGCATCCAGGCCGAACGCCGGATCCTTGCCGGCAATCCCTTCCACCTTGCCGAACACCTGCCCGGGGTCGATGGCCAGCTCCCGGTCCGGGTGGATTTCGGCCTCCGCCAGGGTCACCCCCATGAGGGTGATGCGGTAAACGTTGGGCATCAGATCCAGGTTGTCACGAATGTGAACCGACGGCATGAGAAAGCCCAGATCCTGGGACAGCTTCTTGCGCACGCCCTTGATCCGGGCAAGGAGCTGCCCGCCCTGATTCTTGTCCACCAGCGGGATCAGGCGGTAACCCACTTCGAGCCCGACAATGTCCACACTGACCACATCCTCCCAGGCCAGCTCCTTGGTCTCGCCGGCACCACTGCTGGGCAGCGCCTGCTGCTGGTCCTCGGTGATGGTCCGCTGCTGCCCGCCGGCACCACTGCCCGCCGCGCCACCAGCTGCCTGACGCGCCACGGGCGCAGCGCCCTCTTCCACCACCTGCTGGCTCCGCTTCCAGATGAGCCACGCAATTCCCACCGCCATGCTGCCCAGTCCCAGGAAGGCCAGCGACGGCATGCCCGGGATCAGCCCAAGACCGATGAGAATGACGCCGGCGATACCAATGGCATGCGGCGTGGAGAACATCTGCTCAACAACCTGGGAGGAAACCTCCTGCGACTTGCCTACACGCGTCACGATAATGGCGGCGGCCGCCGAGAGCAGCAGCGACGGAATCTGCGCCACCAGTCCGTCACCGATGGTCAGCAGCGCGTAGTTCTCAACCGCCTGGCCGAAAGCCAGCCCGTGCTGGAACATACCGATGCTGATACCGCCCACGATGTTGATGAACAGGATCAACAGCCCGGCGATGGCATCGCCACGCACGAACTTGGAAGCGCCATCCATCGAGCCGTAGAAATCCGCCTCGCCAGCGACCTCAGCGCGGCGATCCCGGGCCTCATCCTGGCTGATCAGGCCAGCATTGAGGTCGGCGTCAATGGCCATCTGCTTGCCCGGCATGGCATCCAGGGTGAACCGGGCACTGACCTCTGAGACCCGGCCCGCACCCTTGGTCACCACGATGAAGTTGATGATCATCAGGATGGCGAAGACCACCAGGCCCACGGCGTAGTTGCCGCCAATCAGCACCTCACCGAAGGACTCAATCACCTTACCGGCAGCCGCGCCACCCTCGTGCCCGTTCAACAACACGATCCGGGTGGAGGCCACGTTCAGGGCCAGCCGCAACAGGGTCGCCACCAACAGCACCGTGGGGAAGGCCGCGAAGTCCATGGGCCGCATGGCGTAGATGGCGACCAGAATGATCACCAGTGACAAGGCGATATTGAAGGTGAAGGCCACGTCCAGCAGGAAGACCGGGATGGGCAGCGTCATCATGCCCAACAGCACTATCAGCATGAACGGGATCGCGAGATTCCCGTCCAGCATGCCCTTCAGGCCCCTGAGCTGGTCGACTGCCACCGCCCGATCCATGACCGTTCGGTACCTCCACGGATTAATGGCTGATTCAGGCGCCGTTTTTCTGGCGCCATACCGGATTACAGGATGGTTACTGCAAGCGCCATACCAGATCCGTCACGCGTCGCGCTGCAAATCCTCGGGGATGGGCAGCTTCGGCATCACCGGTTTCTTGCCACCATTACGGCGGTACTGGCGGAGCTGGAAGAGGTAGGCCAGTACCTGGGCAACCGCCATGTACAGGCCCTCGGGGATATTCTGGCCGATCTCGGTACTGTGATAGACGGCCCGGGCCAGCGGTGGTGTGCGAAG
>JBNJEG010000008.1:0-36268 GCA_051745655.1 Pseudomonadota bacterium | reverse complement strand
TCCTTCATCAGCGGCACTGTCAGGATGTTGTCCAGGCTGGCGCGCTCACGCTTGCTGAGCTCTTCCTGCACACCCATCACGTTCACCTGGTGATAATGGATGGCGTGGAGCGTGGCCGCCGTCGGTGACGGTACCCAGGCGGTGTTGGCGCCCGCCTTCGGGTGGCTGATCTTGGCATCCATCATCGCCGCCAGCTTGTCCGGCATGGGCCACATGCCCTTGCCGATCTGGGCGCGACCCTTGAGACCGGTCTCCAGGCCGATGTCCACGTTCCAGTCCTCGTAGCTGGTCATCCAGGGCGCCTGCTTCATCTGGCCCTTACGGATTACCGGACCGGCTTCCATGCTGGTGTGGATCTCGTCGCCGGTGCGGTCCAGGAAGCCGGTGTTGATGAAGATGATCCGGTCCTTCGCCTGGCGGATGCACTCCTTGAGGTTGACCGTGGTGCGGCGCTCCTCGTCCATCACGCCCACCTTGAGGGTGTTGCGCTTCATACCCAGCGCATCCTCGACACGGCCGAAGAGCTCGTTGGTAAACGCCACTTCGTCCGGGCCATGCATCTTGGGCTTCACGATGTAGACGCTGCCGGTACGGCTGTTGCTCACCCGGTTGTTGCCCTTGATGTCATGGATGGCGATCAGGGAGGTGATCATGCCGTCCATGAGGCCTTCCGGGACCTCGTTGCCGTCGGCATCGAGAATGGCGTCGTTGGTCATCAGGTGACCGACGTTGCGCACCAGCATCAGGCTGCGACCATGCAGGCTCAGGGGCTTGCCCTGGGCATCCAGGTATTCCCGGTCGCCCGCCATGCTCCGGGTTACGGTCTTGCCGCCCTTCTCAAAGCTCTCTTCGAGGTTGCCCTGCATGAGGCCGAGCCAGTTGCGGTAAACGCCGGTCTTGTCCTCGGCATCGACGGCTGCCACGGAGTCCTCGCAGTCCATGATGGTGGTCAGCGCGGATTCCATGACCACATCCTTCACGTGGGCCGCATCGTCCTTGCCGATGGGGTGGCTGGCGTCGATCTGGATCTCGAAGTGCACGCCGTTGCGCACCAGCAGGAGGCCTTCCGGCTCGCCTTCAGCCCCTTTATAACCCACGAACTGGGCCGGATCCTTCAGGCCAGCGTCACTGCCACTGCTCAGGCTCACCTTCAGTTGACCGCCTTCAACCCGGTAGCCCGTGGCGTCAGCGTGGCTGCCGCTTTCCAGCGGCGCGGACTCATCCAGCATGGCGCGGGCGTAGGCAATAACCTTCTCGCCACGCACCGGGTTGTAGCCCGGACCCTTGGTGGCCCCGCCTTCCTCGGAGATGATGTCGGAACCGTAAACCGCATCGTAGAGGCTGCCCCAGCGCGCATTGGCGGCATTCAGCGCAAAGCGCGCGTTGGAGATCGGCACGACCAGCTGCGGACCGGCCACCTGGGCGATCTCTTTATCCACGTTCTCGGTGGACGCAGTGAAGTCTTCGCCTTCCGGCTTGAGGTAGCCGATGTCCTTGAGGAAGGTCTTGTACTCGTTCAGGTCGATGGACTGGCCCTTGTGATCCCGGTACCAGCTGTCCAGCTTTTCCTGAAGCTCATCCCGGACCTTGAGAAGCTCGCGGTTACGCGGCGCCATGTCCGACACGATGCGACCAAACTCATTCCAGAAATGCTCGGCATCAACGCCGGTGCCGGGGATGGCTTCGTTGTTGACAAAGTCGTACAGGATTCGGGCGACCTGCAGGCCACCTGCATTCACGCGTTCTGTCATCTTTGCGCCTCAGATTGCTGTTTTAAAACGATTTCTTTTTCGGTCTAACCGAGCCTGCAAAGCCTTGGCCCGGCGGCCATCGGATTCTGGGTGTGCGTATTCTAAGCTAAATTCACCGCAAAAGGACAGGCGCCCTACTCCCGGCGCCAGGTGGTGCCCTCGCGGCTGTCCTCGAGCACGATGCCCTGCTCAAGGAGTTCATCCCGGATGCGGTCGGCCTCGGCAAAGTCCTTCGCTTTCTTTGCCCGGGAGCGTGCGTCGATCAGTTCCTCGATGCGTTCCGGCGTGAGATCCCCGGTGCCCCCCTGCAGAAAGTCGGACGGCGCCCGCTCCAGCACGCCGAGCACGGCGCCGAGGCGCCTGAGAACTCCGGCGAGCCGGGCCGCCTCCGCTTCATCCCCATTGCGCCGTGCACGGTTCAGTTCGCCCGTCAGGGCATGCAGTTCGGCGGTGGCCTCAACGGTGTTGAAGTCATCGTCCATGGCTTCCATAAAGCGCCTGTCGTGCTCCGTTTCCGCTGGATCCGCTTCGGGGTCGACACCGTCCAGCGCCTGGTAGAACTTCATCAGTGCGCCCTTGGCCTCAGCCAGGCTGTCGGGCGTGTAGTCGATCTGGCTGCGGTAGTGGCTGGCGATCAGGAAATAGCGCACTACTTCCGGGTCGTGTTCCTGGAGAATATCCCGGATAGTGAAGAAGTTACCCAGGGATTTTGACATCTTTTCGTGGTTTACGCGCACGGCGCCGGCGTGCATCCAGTAGTTCACGAAGGGCTGTTCGTGGGCGCACTCGGACTGGGCAATCTCGTTCTCATGGTGCGGGAACATCAGGTCCGGGCCACCACCATGGATGTCGAAGGTCCGCCCCAGGTGGGAACGGGACATGGCCGAGCACTCGATGTGCCAGCCCGGCCGGCCTTCCCCCCAGGGCGAGGGCCAGGCCACTTCGCCGGGCTTGGCGGCCTTCCAGAGTACGAAATCCGCCGGGCTGGCCTTGGCCTCGGCCACTTCCACCCGGGCGCCAGCAACAAGATCCTCAAGTTTCTTGCGGCTGAGCTTGCCGTACCCCTCGAAAGTGGAGACGGCGAAATACACATCGCCGTTATCGCCCTGGTAGGCATGACCCTTCTCGACCAGGGTCCAGATCATGGCGATCATCTCATCGATGGTCTCTGTCGCCCTCGGTTCCTCGCTGGGCCGCAGCACGCCCAGGGCGCCCTCGTCCTCATGCATGGCTGCGATCATGCGGTCGGTCAGCGCCCGGAAATCCTCGCCGTTCTCCCGCGCCCGGTCCAGGATCTTGTCGTCAATATCGGTGATGTTGCGGACGTAGTGCACGTCATAACCGCGATGGCGCAGGTAGCGGGTCACCACATCGAACGCCACCAGGACCCGTGCGTGCCCCAGGTGGCAGTAGTCGTAGACCGTCATGCCGCAGACGTAGATGCCGACCTTTGCCTCTGTTATGGGCTGGAAGGTTTCCTTGCGGCGGCTGAGAGTGCTGTAGAGCTGGATCACGGGATCTCCATCCTTTCCGGTCTCGGTTTACTGGCCGCTGATCTTGGCCCAGGAATCACGCAGTGTCACGGTACGGTTCATCACGATCCGGCCTTCACTGCTGGCCTCGGGATCGTAGAAGAAATAGCCCTCGCGCTCGAACTGGTAGGGAATGTCCGTGCGCGGCGAGGCCAGGTTCGCCTCCCCCTTGCAGCCGGTCATCACCACCAGGTTGTCCGGGTTGAGGTCCTCGACAAAATCCCGTTCCTTGTCCGTACCGGGATTTTCCACCCCGAAAAGCCGATCGTAGAGGCGCAGCTCCAGGTCCACGGCCGTCTCGGCGGAAACCCAGTGGATCACGCCCTTGGGCTTGTAGCCCTCGGGGTTCACGCCCAGGGTGGCCGGATCGTATTCGGCGTGGATCTCGGTCACATTGCCTTCGTCATCGGCAACGAAATCATTGCAGGTAATCACGTAACCGCCTCGCAGGCGTACGGCGTTGCCCTTCGAGAGCCGCTTCCACTTCTTGTTGGGCGGCACTTCCACGAAGTCCTCGGCATCGATGTACATCTCGCGCGTCCAGGTGACCTCGCGGGTGCCCATGGACTCATCCTGGGGGTGCACCGCCGTGGCCAGGGTCTCGGACTGGCCTTCCGGGTAATTGGTCAGGATCAGCTTTACAGGCCGGAGAACACACATGGCGCGGGGCGCGTTGCGGTTCAGGTCGTCCCGGATGGCGTGTTCGAGCATGCCCAGGTCCACGGTGCCGCCGGTCTTGTTCACTCCCACCATGTCACAGAACTGGCGGATGGAAGCCGGGGTGAAGCCACGCCGGCGCATGCCGGAGAGCGTGGGCATGCGTGGGTCGTTCCAGGCATCCACATGGCCTTCGTCCACCAGCCGCATCAGCTTGCGCTTGCTGGTGATGGTGTAGTTCACGTTCAGACGCGCGAACTCGGTCTGGCGCGGGCGGCACGGCGGGGTGACGTGCTCCAGAACCCAGTCGTAGAGCGGCCGGTGGTCCTCAAACTCCAGGGTGCACAGGGAATGGGTCACGCCTTCTTCCGCATCCGACAGCGGATGGGTGAAATCGTACATTGGATAGATGCACCACTTGTCTCCGGTCTGGTGGTGCGTCAGGAACCGGATCCGATAAAGAATCGGGTCGCGCATGTTCATGTTCGGGGACGCCATGTCGATTCTGGCCCGCAGCACGTGCTCGCCCTCGGCAAACTCACCCGCGCGCATGCGCCGGAACAGGTCAAGGTTCTCCTCAACCGAGCGGTCCCGATAGGGGCTGTCCGTGCCCGCCTCTTTCAGCGTACCGCGATACTGGGCCGCGGTTTCCGGGTCCAGGCTGCAGACATAGGCATGGCCGCCACGGATCAGCTCCTCGGCGTATTCATAGAGACGGTCGAAATAGTCCGAGGCATAGCGGACAGGCCCTTTCCATTCGTAGCCCAGCCACTCCACATCGCGCTTGATGGCCTCGATGTATTCCTGGCTTTCCTTCTCCGGGTTGGTGTCGTCAAAGCGCAGGGTACAGTCACCGCCGAACTGCTCGGCCATGCCGAAATTCACCACAATCGACTTGGCGTGACCAATATGCAGGTAGCCATTCGGCTCCGGTGGGAACCGGGTAACGACGTGGTCATGACGGCCTTCGGCAAGGTCGTCCTGGATGAGGGTTCGGATGAAGTTGCTGGCCGGAGCGGATTCGGAACTCATGGATGCTGTGACACCACCGGGTTGATTGGAAAGCCGCTATTGTACCTGCTCACCGCCACGATCTCATGCATGGCAAAAGCGGATGCCTTACAATACGGCCCATTTGGACGCGAAAGGATATAACCTCATGGTCGTTCTGGAAACCAGCGAAGGCCGCATCCTGCTGGCCACCGACGCGGAGAACGCCCCCGTCACCACCGAGAACTTCCTCGCCTACATCGATTCGGGTTTCTACAACGGCCTCATTTTTCACCGGGTCATAAGCAACTTCATGATCCAGACCGGCGGTTTCGGCCCGGATATGGAGCCCCGGAAACCCGGCGAACCGATTCCCAACGAGGCAGACAACGGGCTCAGTAACCGGCGCGGCACCCTCGCCATGGCGCGAACCATGAGTCCGCACACCGCTTCCTCCCAGTTCTTCATCAATGTGAACGACAACGGCTTCCTGGATCACACCGCCAAGACCCAGGACGGGTGGGGCTACTGCGTCTTCGGTGAGGTTGTGGAAGGTATGGATGTGGTCGACCGGATCCGGGAGAAACCCACCACGGCCCGCGCCGGGCACCGGGACGTGCCGGTGGAGGATGTGATCATCCACAAAGCCTACCGCACCGAAGTGGGAGCGGACGGATGACCACGCGTTTCATTGCCGACCTGCACCTCGAGGAAAGCCGGCCGGACATCACCGAGGCCTTCCTGGGTTTCCTGCCGGCCTACGCCCACAACATCGACGCACTCTATATTCTCGGAGACTTCTTCGAAGCCTGGATTGGGGACGACGAGCGCACGCCTCTGCAGGAAACCGTTGCCGAGGCCCTGCAGGCCGTGACCGCCTCGGGCACCGCTCTGTACCTGATGCACGGCAACCGGGATTTCCTCATCGGCCGGGAATTCTGCGACCGCGTCGGTGCCACCCTGCTCGATGACCCCACACTGATCGACCTCCATGGTGAGCCCACCCTGCTGATGCACGGCGACAGCTTATGTACCGCGGATGAGGAATACCAGAAGTTCCGCGCCAACATGCGTAACCCGCAGTGGCAGAAAGCCTTCCTCCAGCGCCCCCTGTCGGATCGGCAGACAGTGGCGCGCCAGATGCGCGAGATCAGTCAGGCGAAAAACCGGGGCAAGGAGCAGACCATCATGGACGTCACCCCGGAAGAGGTGGTGGCGGACATGGAACACCATGGGGTCCAACAGCTCATCCACGGCCATACCCACAGGCCCAAAGTGCATGAGCTGGAGGCCAATGGCGCTCCCGCAAGACGCTATGTCACCGGCGACTGGCACGAAAAGGCCTGGTACATCGAAGCCCGGGAGGGCGCGTCGCCTGAGCTGCTCAGCATCCCCTTCGATGAACTGACCGGCTGATCACCACCAGTCCGGAACACCACTGTGGAATCGGAAGCTGTCATCCGGTGACTGGATCAGTTCCGCCTCCGCCGCCAGCAGCGTCTCCACCCGTTCCTTCACTTCGTCACCGGCCGCTTTTTCCGCGAGCCTGAGGTAATCCTGATAGTGACGGGCCTCGGATTTGAGCAGGGAATCGTAGAATTCCGCCAGTTCCTCATCCAGAAGCGGTGCCACCACCGCAAACCGTTCACAGGAGCGGGCCTCGATGATGCCGCCGATGATCAGGGTATCCACCAGCCGCCCGGGCTCCTCCTTCCGGGCATGCTGGTGCAGTCCCTGGGCGTAGCGCGCCGGGGTCAGGTGCCGGTACTGGATGCCGCGTTTCTGAAGGATGGACAGGACCTGTTCGAAATGGCGCAGTTCCTCACGTGCAAGCCGGGACATCCGGTGCAATAGATCCGGATCCTCCATATAGCGATACATCAGGCCGAGTGCCGTTGAGGCGGCCTTCTTTTCACAGTGGGCGTGATCAATGAGCAGCAGTTCCTGGTTCGCCAGTGCAGCGTCAATCCAGGCCTGAGGTGTTGCGCAGGGAAGAAAGTCGTGAATAGGAGAAAGATCAACCCGGGCCATGCCAGCGCTCCGTCAAAAAGCGCCAAGCATAGACCCGGGCTGATCCGGGGTGCAAGACCGCCCCGAAGGGCGGCCATGGAGTCAGCCGTTGACCTTGGCGAACTCGTCAGCGATTTCCTTCTCCGGCTCGCCGGTCGCCATGGAACCGATCACCACAGCAATGGCCGCGAACAGGAACCCGGGCACGATCTCGTACATGTCGAACAGACCGCCAGAGAGCTGCTTCCAGATCACCACTGTCAGGCCACCGACAACCACACCGGCAAGGGCGCCCATCTTGTTCATGCGGGCCCAATACAGCGACAGCAGGATGACCGGGCCGAAGGCGGCACCGAAGCCGGCCCATGCATAGGAGACCAGGTCCAGCACCATGCTGTCGTCATCCAGGGCAACCACACCGGCAATCACGGCAATCACAATCACGGCAACCCGACCGATACGGACAAGCTCCACGGAATCAGCGTCGGGGCGGAAGAAGCCCTTGTAGAAGTCTTCGGCGAGTGCGGAAGACGACACCAGCAGCTGTGAGTCAGCCGTGCTCATGATGGCAGCGAGAATGGCAGCCAGCAGGATACCTGCAATCACCGGATGGAAGATCGCATCCACCAGCATCATGAAGGCTGTCTCACGGTCTTCCAGCCCTTCGGGACCGAAGTAGCCAACTGCTGCCAGCCCTACGAGCACGGAACCAACCAGTGTGATGGCAGTCCAGGAGACAGCCACACGGCGGGCATAGGGAACAAGCGACTCATCGCTGATCGCCTTGAAGCGGGCAAGCACGTGGGGTTGGCCAAAATAGCCCAGACCCCAGGCCAGCGAGGAGACGATCGCAATGAACCCCAGGGATTCGCCGCTGGCGTCCGAGAACAGCGAAAGCGTGCCCTGCCCTTTCTCAAGAAGCGACGCCTCCATACCGGACCAGCCACCGACTTCGGCGCTGTTGATCGCCAGAACCGGCACCAGCATCAGGGCGGCCAGCATCAGCAGCCCCTGGACCACGTCCGTCCAGGAGACCGCCAGGAAACCGCCGAAAAGCGTGTAGGACACGACAGCCAGGGTGCCCACAATAACGGCCCACTGATATTCCAGACCGAACACGGTTTCGAAAAGCTTGCCCCCGGCAACCAGACCGGAGCTGGTGTAGAAGAGGAAGAACAAAAGAATGAAGAAGGCCGCAATGACCCGCAGCGCCCGTGTGTCATCCCGGAAACGGTTCTCGAGGAAGGACGGGATTGTCAGGGAATCCTTGGCGGCCTGGGAATAGTTCCGCAGTCGTCTGGCCACAAACAGCCAGTTGAGATAGGTACCCACCAGCAGGCCGATGGCGATCCAGCTCGCGCCGACACCATTCGCGAAGGCCGCACCGGGCAGGCCCAGCAGCAACCAGCCGCTCATGTCCGAGGCCCCGGCGCTCAGAGCCGAGGGAATCGGCCCGAGGTTACGCCCGCCAAGGATGTAATCGGACAGATTCTGGGTCCGCATGTAAGCAATGACACCAAGGGCAAGCATCACCGCAAGGTAGAGGATAAAGGTCCAGGTGACCGCCACTGTGTTTTCAATCATGATCCGGCTCCATCGGGAAATGCCCGTTTGTTTTTGTTCATCCTATTTCTTCCACACCCAGTGACAGGAGCGTCGCGTTGCCGCCTGCCGCTGTAGTGTTATTGGTCCTGACACGCTCCGTCGCAAAGCGCGGCAGGTAGTTCGGACCACCCGCCTTGGGCCCAGTGCCCGAGAGGCCACGACCGCCGAACGGCTGGACGCCAACCACCGCACCAACCTGATTGCGGTTGATGTAGGTATTGCCGACCTTCACCCGCCGCTCAATATACTCGGCAGCTGATTCACTGCGGCTGTGAATGCCCAGTGTCAGCCCGTAACCGGCACCATTGATCTCGTCGATCACGGCATCCAGTTCACGTGCGTCATAGCGGACCACATGCAGGATCGGACCGAAGAACTCGCGATCCAGGTCCTTCATGCCATTGATCTCATAGGCCACCGGGGGCACGAAGTAACCCTTCTCGGCGTTGTCCGGCAGGGGTGCCTCGCCCACCAGCCGGTTGCGCTCGCGCAACTCGGTCACGTGCTTCATCAGATCATCGTAGGCCTCCTGGTCGATCACCGGCCCGACATCCGTTTCAACACGGATGGGATCTCCCAGATGCAGGTCCCGCATGGCACCAGCAAGGGTTTCCTCGATGATATCCGCGACATCCTCCTGAACATACAGGACCCGCAGCGCCGAACAGCGCTGACCGGCACTGCCAAACGCGGACATGATTACATCCTTGACCACCTGTTCCGGCAGCGCGCTGCTGTCCACAATCATGGCGTTCTGGCCACCGGTCTCGGCAATCAGCGGAATGATCGGGCCTTCCCTGGCGGCCAGTGTCCGGCTGATGTGATGAGCAACGCCCGTGGAACCGGTGAAGGTCACGCCCGCCAGGCGCTGGTCGGACAGAACCTGGCCACCGATACCCGCGCCATCACCCGGGATATACTGGACCACGCCGGCCGGGAAGCCCGCTTCCAGCATCAACTCCACACACCGGAAAGCGATAAGGCTGGTCTGTTCCGCCGGCTTGGCCAGAACTGTGTTACCAGCTGCCAGTGCGGCCATGACCTGGCCTGTAAAGATGGCAACCGGGAAGTTCCAGGGACTGATGCAGAGGAAAACCCCCCGCCCTTCCAGGTAGTATTCGTTGGATTCGCCCGTGGGTCCAGGCATTTCCATGGGTTCTGCGAACTGGCGCCTCGCCTGCATCGCGTAGTAGCGACAGAAATCAACGGCCTCACGCACCTCGGCGACGCCGTCGAGAAGGGATTTACCCGCTTCCCGGCTGCACAGCGCGATCAGTTCGTGTTCGTTGGCTTCCAGGCGATCAGCGTAGGCCTCAAGGCATTTGGCACGCTGCTCGGCAGGCGTCTGGTTCCATTGCTCGAACGACTCATGCGCGGTACGCAGGGCGTCCTCAACAATATCGGACCGGCTCCACCCAATCTCGCCGGCAACACGCTGGCGGTCGTGCGGATTGGTGACCTTCGTTTTGCCATTCGAGTCGCAGCGCTTGCCGTTCACGATGGGGGCCGCGCGCCACTGGTGTTCCGCCCAGCGTTCCAGGCCCTGCTGGAAAGGCCTGAGATCGGACAGCACAGCCAGGTTATGGCCCCGGGAGTTCCGCCGTTCTGCACCATAGATCTCCGGCGGCCGGGGAATCCGGTTATCCGGCAGGCTGCTGTATCCCCGCAGAGCATCCGCGGGGTGCCCAATGAGATCCTCGATGGGTGTCTCCGCGTCCACCAGCCGGTGCACGAATGAGGAGTTGGCGCCGTTCTCAAGCAGCCTGCGGACCAGATAAGGCAACAGGTCCTTGTGTGCACCCACGGGCGCATAGATCCTTACCGGAACCTTGGGCACCTCGCCCATCACCACGGAATAGAGCGCATCGCCCATACCGTGGAGGCGCTGGAATTCATACTCGGCCCCGTTTTCGTCCGCCATATTCAGAACCGACGCCACCGTGTGCGCGTTGTGGCTGGCAAACTGCGGAAAGATATAGCCCTGGGCATACTCGCTCAGAAGGAACCGGGCACAGGCGAGGTAGCACACGTCCGTACCTTCCTTGCGGGTGTAGACCGGGTAGGTCTCAACGCCGAGCATCTGCGCGTGCTTGATCTCAGTATCCCAGTAGGCCCCTTTCACAAGCCGTACGGGTATGCGGTCTCCCTGGCGGCGTGCGAGCGCTGCAATCCAGCACAGCACCGGCAGTGCCGGCTTGGAGTAGGCCTGTACCGCAAGCCCAAGCTCGCCCCAGCCCTTGGCTGCATCGGATTCGTAAACGGCCCGGAAAATCTCTAGAGACAGTTCCAGGCGGTCCATTTCTTCGGCATCAACCGTCAGGGGTACCCGCTTTTCCCGGGCAAAGGTGACCAGCCGCGTGAGCCGACGGACAAGTTCCGTTTTGGCCCTGTCCTCCTGGGCGCGTTCATAGCGCGGATACAGCGCGGAGAGCTTGATTGAGACCGAGGGCACGGACCGCTCACCGCTCGGATACCGATCGTTGCCGACCGCCTCGATCGCTGTCCAGTAGTCGTTGAAATACCGGGAAGAGTCCGACTCGTTCAGCGCGGCCTCACCCAACATATCGAAGGAATAGGTGTAACCCTGATCCCGGTACTGGCGCCCTTCCTGCAGCGCTTCGTCAATGTCACGACCAAGTACGAACTGCCGCCCCATGATCGCCATGGCCTGGTACATGGCCTTACGGATCACCGGCTCACCGCAACGGTTCACCAGCTTGTGCCAGATGGACTTCGGGTGGCCGTCGAGGCCCGGATCCATCTTGACCACACGTCCGGTCAGCAGCATGCCCCAGGTGGACGCGTTCACCATAACGGACTCGCTGCGGCCCAGGTGCTTGCGCCAGTCCGCGTCACCCATTTTGTCCCGGATCAGCTCATCCGCGGTGTGTGCGTCCGGGATCCGGATCAGTGCTTCTGCAAGGCACATCAGCAGAATACCCTCTTCGGTATCCAGGCTGTACTCCTGAAGCAGTGCGTCGACCATGTGAACGGAATCGTCCTGCTCGCGAACCTTGCGGATCAGCCCCGTGGCCCGGTCGGCAATCGCCTGGCGTTCACGGCTGTCCGGTTCGGCCAACGCCAGCAGTGATTCAAGGTAGGCCGTTTCATCGGTGTAGTGGTTGTCGACGATACCCTGCCAGAGGAAATCGGTATCATCTCGTGGGAAAGACGGGTCAAGCACCCGGCTGGCATCAAACATAACGTTCGGCCTCCAGTGATCCTGGGCGTGATAGCTCTGCCCGCTATGCATATTCATGCATTAAAGCAGAGGTTGTGAAACCCTGCACGTCAATCATTGCAGGGACGGCCATTCGGCGTACAGTTCCTGGATGGTTTTTCTGACGGAGTCAGCAACCTCATCCACCGACGCTGTTGCGTCGATACGCCGATAACGGTTGTTGGGATTGCTGGATCGTTCTTCATAGACCCCGCGCACCCGCTCAAAGAACCGGATCCGCTCATGCTCGAATCGGTCCGGCCCCGGTCCGCGCTCGGCGATCCGGGCCATGCCCATCTCCACGGGGGCATCCAGCCAGAGAACGGCGTCCGGCCGCAGCGTATTTCCCTGGACCAGGGATTCCAGCTGCGCCACCGGTTCCGACTCCAGCTCACGCCCACCCCCCTGGTAGGCGTAGGTGGCATCGGTAAAACGGTCACAGAGCACCCATTCACCGGCCTCCAGGGCGGGCCGGATGACGCGGGCGAGATGCTGTGCCCGGGCCGCGAACATCAAAAGCAGTTCACAGGTCGGGTCAACCGCTTCCTCCCGGGACCTGAGTAACAACTCCCGGATTTCCTCGGCCATGGGCGTGCCTCCCGGCTCCCGGGTCAACCGGTGGGGAACACCCTGTTCCGTCAACCAATTACTGGCACTATGGATAGCGGTGGATTTGCCGACGCCTTCCGTACCCTCAAACGTGATGAACAGCCCTCGCGCCATTATTCCACCTCTCTCTCGGGCACCGGAAAGGACCGGTAGTCCTCGCCGCGATTCAACTGATAGCGACGGACCGCTTCATTGTGCCCTTCAAGCGTCTTCGAAAAGTGGTGGGACCCGTCCCCCTTGGCTACGAAGTAGAGGGCTTCTCCTTCGGCCGGGTTCATCGCGGCCCGCAGCGCGCCCTCTCCGGGCATCCCAATAGGCGTGGGGGGGAGGCCATCAATCCGGTAGGTATTGTAGGGCGTGTGTTGCCTGAGATCCGCGTGGCCGATGCGGCCCTCATAGTCATCGCCCATGCCATAGATGACTGTTGGGTCTGTCTGCAGGCGCATTCCCTGCTCCAGGCGACGCGTGAAGACCCCGGCAACTCGGGGTTTTTCCTCATCCAGAGGCGTTTCAAGCTCGACAATCGACGCAAGAATCAGGGCTTCATAGGGCGTTTCCAGGGGCAGCGCCTCCTTACGGTCCCGCCACAGGAGGGCGAGGAGCTGCTGCATGCGATCATGCGCCCTTTCCAGAACATCGACATCCGAATCCCCCTGCTCGTATTCATAGACTGCCGGGAAAAACCAGCCCTCGGGATCCATGCCAGGCTGGCCCAGGCGCTCCATTAGGGCCTTGCCACTCATGCCCTCCAGCTCGTTCCGGAGCGAATCCGCCTCGGCCAGACGCTGGCGCACCCTTTCAAAAGTCCAACCCTCGGGGATGCGCACGGACCAAGTGTGTGTGTCGCCAGCCGCCACCCGGCGAATGAACGCCAGCGGCGACATACCATCCTCCAACTGGTAGAACCCTGACTGCAGGCGAGCCAGCTTCGGCTGCAGGCGGGCCCGCACCCGAAGCCAGAACGCGCTGGGCAGGTACCCCTCGGTCTCCAGCTCCCGAGCCAGCCCCTGCAGGGTTGTGCCACGCTCAATCGTCATTGAGACGGGCTTGTCAAGCTGCAGCGGTTGCTCCATGCGCTGGAACTGCCACTGAACAAACCACCATCCCGCCAGGGCCACCACCACTGCCATCGCGGCCACAATACCGATTGCGCGCCTACCCAGTCCCATCACCCGAATCCAAGCTCCCTGTCCAGACGTTCAACCAGCTGCCGTGCGCCCTCATCGACCGGTACCCGCCCCCCTTCAAAGTCAGAAACCGGCACCAGCCCCATTACACTGTTGCCCAGCAGCAGCCCATGCGCTTCGATATCCGCAGGTGTCAGGGTGCGCATCTCAAGGTCCAGCCCGAGGCGCTCTGCATTACTCACGAGCCAGTCCCTGAGTGTACCCGTAACCGCCAGTTTTTCACGGGGCGGCGTTACAAGGGTCCTGCCTGCAAGCGAGAAAAGACAGAAACGTGTTCCCTCAATCCACCCAGGTTCTCCGTTGAAGGTCATGAGGCCCTCAAATTCACCGGCCTCGAGTTCAGCGCTCGCCAGGACCTGCTCCAGTCGCGCCAGGGTCTTGCAGCCACGCGCCGGGCAATCGGCAGAGAGAGGCTGCCGGCAGCCCCGGACGCGGACGCCCTCACGCGGTTTTTCCGGCAGCTCCGAGACCGTCGTAATGACCCTGGGCTCTATCCGGCCAGGGGGACGATAGCCGCGCCCCCCGGACCCCGCCGTAACCGTTACTTTGAGAACCGCAGGCACGGATTTCTGCAGGAGCCCATGCTCCTGTGCCTGCTCTCGCCACCGCATGAGGTCATCCGGACCAAACGGGATACCCAATGCCCGACAGCCTGCCAGCAACCGTTCACAGTGCGCTTCCAGCAACACACAGCCGCCAGGGCCGACACGCAGCGTCTCGAAAACGCCCTGGGCATAGGCCAGGCCGCGATCATCAGACGGGACCAGCGCGGCATCATCATCCGGCCAGAACCATTCAGGCATCAGCACTTCACCCCCTCAGTACGGCGGTAACCATCAAAAAAGCCGCCCTGTCCAGGGCGGCTTTCTTTCTGAGCGAACCGCGCTGGTTCGTTCAGCTGTGGGACTCGATGTAGTCCACCGCGTCCTTGACCGTGGTCAGCTTCTCGGCCTCTTCATCCGGGATCTCGGTCTCGAACTCTTCCTCAAGCGCCATGACCAGCTCAACTGTGTCGAGTGAGTCGGCACCCAGATCCTCGACAAAGGACGAAGTGCTCTGTACTTCAGACTCCTTCACCCCCAGCTGTTCACAGACAATCTTCTTAACGCGTTCTTCAACTGTACTCATAGTGTCCTCATTTGTGCGTCACCAGCAGTGCTGGCGTGCCAGTTTAGTGGAATCCCCCGGGGCGAACAAGCAACCCGGGAGGGGCTTCTTTCAGTTCATATACATGCCGCCATTGACATGAATGGTTTCGCCATTGATGTAGGCCGCACCATCGGAGGCCAGGAATACGGCCACCTCGGCCACTTCCCGGGCTTCGCCGAGCCGACCCGCCGGGATGGCTGACAGCATGGCATCACGCTGGCTGTCGTCAAGCGCCCGCGTCATGTCCGTCTCAATGAACCCGGGGGCAATGGCGTTCACGGTGATCCCGCGACTTGCCACCTCCCGCGCCAACGATCGCGTCATGCCTTCAATGCCCGCCTTGCTGGCCGCATAGTTCATCTGCCCGGCGTTGCCCATGCGGGCCACCACCGAACTCAGATTGATGATGCGCCCTGAACGGGCCTTCATCATGCCCTTGAGCACTGCCTGGCTGGTGCGGTACACCGCCGAGAGATTGGTGTTGATCACCTCGTCCCAGTCTTCCGGCTTCATGCGCATGGCCAGGCCGTCCCGGGTCACACCGGCATTGTTAACAAGCACGCCCGGCGCTCCGAACGCCTCGCTGATCTCTTTGATGCCGGCGGTGACGCTGTCGGCATCGGACACGTTCATGACCTTCCCGTCACCCTGCCAGCCTTCTTCCTTTATCCGTTGCGCTATGCCCTCGGCACCGGATTCCGAAGTCGCGGTCCCGATCACTGTCGCGCCGGCCCGAGCAAAGCGTTCCAGAATCGCACTGCCAATGCCCCGGCTCGCACCAGTCACCAGAACCACCTGTCCTTCCAGCATCCTTTTCTCCCGTTAAACGTGGCTGTCAGGCGCCCTCGCGAACCGCGTCGAGCGCCTTCTGCATCTGTTCGGGGGTATCCGTGGGATGACACCCAATGCTGCGATCAATGCGTTTGACCAAGCCGGACAATACCCGACCGGGGCCGCACTCGGCCATAACACTGACGCCCTGATCGCCCATGAATCGAACCGACTCCGTCCAGCGCACTGGCGATATGAGCTGCCAGTAGAGATTCTCCCGAATGGCGGCTGCGTCCGTCACCGCTCCGGCCGTAACGTTCTGGATCACGGGAATGGCGGCGTCTTTCACGCTCACTCCGGCAAGCGCCCCGGCCATGCGGTCGGCAGCCGGCTGCATCAGCGCACAATGAGAGGGCACGCTGACATCCAGCGGCATGACTTTCCTGGCCCCGTCTTCTCGGGCACGCTCGATAACCCGATCCACAGCGGTCGCCGCGCCAGCGATCACAACCTGCCCGGGCGCGTTGAAATTGACGGCCTCAACCACGCCGTCGGCAACGTGTTCCTGGCAGAGACTGATTACGGCCTCGTCATCCAGCCCAATGATGGCGGCCATACGTCCTTCGCCCTCCGGCACCGCATGCCGCATGGCATCACCCCGGATCCGGACCAGATCTACCGCGTCCGCGAAATCCAAGCACTCCGCCGCCACCAGCGCGGAATATTCCCCGAGGCTGTGCCCGGCGAGGAAATCCGGCCGCGGGCCGCCCAGCTCATTCCAGACACGCCATAGCGCTACGCTTGCGGTAAGAAGGGCCGGCTGGGTGACATCCGTACGATTAAGCTCTTCAGGCGGCCCTTTACGGCAGATCGCCGCGAGGTCGTAACCAAGCACCTGGGATGCCTGCTCAAAGGTCTGCCCGACCAACTGCCATTCGGCCGCTGCTTCGTCCAGCATTCCGACCGACTGGGAGCCCTGACCGGGAAACACCAATGCTGTCGTCATCAATCCTTCCTGTTGTGTTCTAGAATTCAACCTGTTCCAGCGCTTCTCCGAGCCGGCGCGGCAATCCGCCCTCGACCTCACAGGCGGCCTGCTCTATAGCAGCAACCATGCCCGTGACGTCCGCGTTACCGTGGCTCTTGATGACCACGCCACGCAGCCCGATAAAACTCGCGCCATTATGCCGTGCCGGATCCATCCGCCGCTTGATCCTGTGTAACACCGGTGCTGCCAGAAGCGCGACCAGTCGTGAATACCAGCCATGCCGGAACGCCCGCCGGATCATGTCCCCGATGAGCTCGGCAACGCCCTCGCCCGTTTTCAGCGCCACATTACCAACAAAGCCGTCACAGACGACCACATCCGCGACACCGCGAAAAAGATCACTGCCCTCAATATAGCCGATGTAGCCGGAATCCTCCCGGGCATTCAACATGTGACCGGCAAGCCGGACCTGTTCATTGCCCTTGATCGCCTCCTGCCCCACGTTGAGCAGTGCCACCCTCGGGTGATGATGCCCATCGATCACCTGCGCGGTCAGGCGCCCCATCAGCGCGAACTGCACCAGATGTTCCGCACTGGCATCGACGTTCGCGCCCAGATCCAGGACATAGCAGTGGCCTTGATGGAAAGGGATACGCTTGATGATGGCGGGCCGTTCGATGCCCGGGTAGGTCTGGAGAATGCTGCGGCCAAGCGCCATCAGGGCGCCAGTGTTACCCGCGCTGACACAGCCGTCAGCCTCGCCACTACGAACCAGTGACAGGGCCAGCGCCATTGAGGACTGCTGTTGATGGCGAAGCGCATAGGAAGGACGCTCCTCCATCGTCACCACGTCCGGGGCATCCTGGATCTCGAGGCGATCCTGGGATACAGACAGAAAGGCCTCGAGCATCGTGCGCTTCCCCACCAGCACGATCCTCAAGGCCTTGTTTTTCGCAACAGCGATTTCCGCAGCGCGGACCACCGGCTCACAGCCGCGGTCGCCGCTCATGGCGTCAACGGCAATGGTGGTCTCAGCTGCCACCGGTCACTCAGTCTTCCGGTGTTTCAATCACCTTCTTACCCCGATAGAAACCATCGGGCGAGATATGGTGCCGACGATGCACCTCCCCGGTGGTTGGGTCCATCGAGAGGGCGGGCTTGCGGAGCCCGTCGTGCGAACGACGCATACCGCGACGTGAACGGGTCTTGCGGTTCTTCTGAACGGCCATAGCAGATTACTCCTGGAGTCGTACTTCTGTTTTTAAATTACTCATCCGTCCCGCCCTGCCCCCGGCCACCACTGCCAAGGCCGGCCAGCACGCTGAACGGATTGTCTGTATTGTGCTCACGCGCCTTGGCGACGCCGTCTTCCGCATCTCGGTTGATGCGTTCCAGCTCGGCTGATGCGCTGCAGTCTGCCACTGCATGAGCCGGAAAATCCGGCAGGCTCATGATCAGCTCATCCTCCAGCAGCTCATGGATGGGCAGATCCCGCTTGCCCGCCACCATGGGCTCAAGACTGGCTGGAAGCTGCTCGGCCATGGCCTCGGTATCCACCACGCCTACCCTGAAAGTCGACTCCAGGGGCAGGGTCATCGCATCCAGGCACCGCTGGCACATGACGACCAGATCCGCGCGGATCCATCCTTCGATGACACGACGTCGCTCGTCATCAAAGAAAAAGGCCAGCCGGATCTTTGCCACGCCCCCTGTTTCCAGAAGCAGTGGCGCCAGCCGGTCCATACCGGCAAGCTCAAGCTCGCCTTCACGCACGGCCCCCTGTTCAAACGGTTTCAGCGCATCAACCGACAGGGGTATCTCCGGATTCGACATAAGCCCGCGATTCTAGGGTTCCCACCCTTGATTGTCAAAGCTCAGCGCAGCACTGGGCCCCTGTTGATGAGGGTTTCCGTTACGCCCTGCCCGACAGAGCTGCCGAGGTCACGCATGATCCGCTGGAAGGGCGACGGTTCGTAGCTGTAATCCACGACATCCTCGGCCCCGATCACATTCCGCGCCACCTGGCCTGCGGAGTTGAAACTGTCCACCAGCCCCAGGTCCCGGGCCTGCTGACCGGTCCATACCAGTCCGGAGAAGAGCTCGGCTTCGGATTCCTTGAGCTTATCGCCACGCCCTTCGCGGACCCGCTCAATGAACTGGTCATGGGTGCGCTCCAGCACGCTCTCCCAGAATTCCACCTGTTCCGAGTCCTCCGGAAGGAAGGGATCCAGGAATGCCTTGTTGTCGCCGGCAGTATAGAGCCGGCGCTCAATGCCAAGCTTCTCCATGGCCCCGGTAAATCCGAAGCCACCACCGCGCACCCCAATGGAGCCCACAAGACTGGAGGGGTTCGCGTGTATACGATCCGCCGCCGCGGCAATGTAGTAGGCACCTGAGGCCCCGATGTCCGAAATCACTGCGTGCACTTTCTTTTCGGGGTATTCATCGCGCAGCCGGTTGATGGCCTGATAGACGTAATCCGCCTGAACCGGACTGCCCCCGGGGCTGTTGATCCGAAGAATCACGCCTTTGGACTGCTCATTCGCGAACGCTTCCTCCAACGCAGTCACCAGATGGTCGGCGCTGGCATCCTGGCCCTGCACAATCGCGCCCTCGACATCCACAAGTGCTGTGTGCGGTCCGCTGGCCCCTGGCGTAAGGTCATCAGAGCCAAAGGGTGACTGGAACGTGAACAGCAAACCAAACAAGTAAAGCAGCGTCAGGCTCTTGAAGAGAATGCCCCAGCGCCGGCTGCGCTTCTGCTCCGCCTGCATCGACATCATGGTTTTTTCGATCAGGCGCCATTCCTTGGAATCCTCCCGGGACTCGGGCGCCCGGTCTGCCGATCGCTGCCCCGACGCATCCCGCGTCACACCCCATTCCGCGTTTTCCGAATCCCACTCGGACATGATGTCTCCTAACTGTTTATTGACGAATGCCGCCGGCGAGTATCAGCTCCCGCAGCATTGCTACCTCGCTGGCGATGCCGACCGGGTCGTGCTCCGCAAGCTGGTCGGCCGAGTGCACACCCCAGGTCACCCCGATAGCGGACATGCCGATCCGGCGGGCCATTTCCATGTCGTAGATGGTATCACCAACCATCACCATCCGCTCCACCGGCACGCCTGTCTCTGTCACGATCTGCCGCAGCATCAGGGGATCAGGCTTGGAAGCGGTTTCATTGGCGCACCGGGTCAGCGGAAAATACCGGCCAAGCCCACTGGACTCCAGCGCACGGTCCAGTCCGGGACGACTCTTGCCCGTAGCCACTGCCAGTCGGGGTCCACCATGGAGCATTTCGAGCAGCTCATCCATCCCCGGGAACAGATCCTCGGCGGTTGTTTCATGCTGAAAGAAGTGATGCGCATACGCTTCCCTAAGCCGCGTCATCTCTTCCCACGTTATCCCCGGGTAGAGGTGTTCCAGTGCCTCCTGCATCCCCAGCCCCACAATATGGCGAAGGGCTTCGCGCTCGCGCTGGGGGAAACCCAGATCCTGGGCAGCCAACTGGAGGCTGTCGGCGATATGGTCCACCGAGTCGATAATCGTTCCATCCCAGTCAAAGACAACAACATCAAAACTCATTGGACTGCCCCATTACCTACTCGCTCAATCTGTGCCTGGAAATCATCCGGTACCGGTGCCTCAAAGGTCAGCTTGCCGCCCTCCGGCGCTTCAAAACTCAATCTGTGAGCGTGCAGCATCAGCCGGTCCCCGCCGCCACGCCGCCACACGGTGAGCGACGCCTGGTCAAGATACTTGGCATCGCCGCCTACCGGGCAGCCCTGGCACGCCGCGTGGACACGAATCTGGTGCGTACGCCCCGTCACAGGAACCGCCTCCATCAGGGTATAACCCGGGAACCGCTGCAGGACGCGAAAATCAGTGCTTGCCGTTTTTCCTTCATCCGCATTGACGCGCACAAGGCGCTCCCCGGACCCCCCGGTCACCCGCTGTAGGGGCGCATCCACCCGGCCCACGCCCTGCGGCCAGTCTCCGACTACCAGAACCCGGTATACCTTATGTGTACTCTTGCGCCGGAACTGGTCCTGAAGTGCCTTGAGTGCGGAGCGCCGGCGAGCAACCAGGATCAGTCCCGATGTATCCCGGTCCAGCCGATGCACCAGCTCCAGGTAACGGTCCTCACGCGCTGCGCGTAATGTTTCGATCAGACCAAAATCCACGCCGCTACCGCCGTGAACAGCGATGCCGGCTGGCTTATTCACGACCAGATAATCCGGTGCCTCGTGCAGTACTGCAGCCTCCATACGACGCTGCACCCGCCGTCCGGGCTGTGCCTTGTCAGGCTTCTCCTCGGGCACTCGCAGCGGTGGCACCCGGATCGAGTCCCCTGAACCAATCCGGTAATCCGGCTTCACCCGCTTTTTATTGGCTCTCACCTCTCCCTTACGAATGACCCGGTAAATAACGCTTCTGGGAACACCACGGAACCGGCTCATCAGGAAGTTATCCAGGCGCTGGCCAGCCCACTCGGGTGCCACCTCGAGCCACTGGACCCGGGGAACGGACGTGGCACTGTCTCGGGCGCCTGGATGGCCTGGCATGCGGCTTTCCTCTTATCGGGGGCGGGACCGTTCCGCAGCTCGTTGATGGGGCTGGGGATTACTGCTATATTGACTCTGTTTTCCCATTTCGCCCGATGTTTCAGGGCGCTGTGGACTGGCGGAATCCGGTCAGCGATTGAAACCGCAATTATAGAGCCTTCAGGGCTGCTATGAAACGAGTAGCGGGCGCGCCAGGTTGTTCCGGCAGGCGGAAAACAGCGAGAGCCAACAGATATCACGCGGACGCGCGGCTGAGTGCCTTCACCCGCGGGCAGGATCCAGAGCGGATCCTCCCGGAGGACAAGCACGGAAACTGAAGATGACGCGCGTCGTGATGGGTGTTCCACACGGCTGGGTTTAATGCCGGTGGAACAGATGTGAATCCGGGCGGAAGCGCGCGGCAGGGTCATCGCAACGGTTTAGAATACAGAAGCACCGGTCCGGGCTGTCCTGCTCATGAATATGACATAAGACCTCGTGACCGGTACGAGACAGACTTCCGGGGAGACGGTAAAGCCGGTTCCCCCAGTGCGCAGGCAGCTGTAACAGCGCTGCCTGCGGCTATCCGGAGCGGGCTGCATTGTGCCCGCTGTCTCGCCATTGCGCCCCGCACCGCTTCCGTCGTCGAATGATGGAAGTATCTTCTACATGAAAAGAATGCTGATCAATGCAACTCATGAAGAGGAGTTGCGCGTTGCCCTGGTCGACGGCCAGCGCCTGGTCGATCTTGATATCGAATCAAGCACCCGTGAACAGAAAAAGTCCAATATCTACAAGGGTCGTATTACCCGCATCGAGCCAAGCCTTGAAGCGGCCTTCATCGACTACGGCTCCGATCGCCATGGTTTCCTGCCGCTGAAGGAAATCGCGCAGGAATACTTCAGCAAAGCGCCCTCCGAGATCGACGGCAAGATCAACATCAAGGATGTGCTCAACGAGGGCCAGGAACTCATCGTCCAGGTGGATAAGGAAGAGCGCGGCAATAAAGGTGCGGCCCTGACCACCTTCATCACCCTGGCCGGGCGCTATCTGGTGCTGATGCCCAATAACCCCAGGGCCGGCGGTATCTCCCGGCGTATCCAGGGAGATGAGCGCAGTCAGCTCAAGGACGCCATGTCGGGCCTGAAAGTTCCCAAGGCCATGGGCGTGATCGTGCGTACTGCCGGAATTGGTCGGGAGACCGAGGAGCTGCAGTGGGATCTCGATTACCTGCTGCAGTTCTGGGACGCCATCACCCAGGCTGCGGGGGCGCGCAAAGCGCCCTTCCTGATCTACCAGGAAAGCAACGTCATCATCCGCGCGGTGCGCGACTACCTGCGCCAGGACATCAGCGAGGTGATGATCGATTCCCCCAGTGTGTACGAGGACGTACTCAACTTCGTACGCGCAGTGATGCCCTCGTTCGAGAATCGGATCAAGCTCTACACGGACGACATTCCGCTGTTGAGCCGCTACCAGATCGAAGCCCAGATCGAGACCGCCTTCCAGCGGGAAGTCTCCCTGCCCTCGGGTGGATCACTGGTAATCGACCCAACCGAGGCACTGGTGTCAATCGACATCAACTCCTCGCGCGCTACCCGCGGTGGCGACATCGAGGAAACCGCGCTCCAGACCAACCTGGAAGCGGCGGACGAAATTGCACGGCAACTGCGCCTGCGTGACATCGGCGGCCTGATCGTGATCGATTTCATCGACATGTCCCCCAACCGGAACCAGCGCGAAGTTGAGCAACGCATGCGGGAGGCGCTCGAGCTCGACCGCGCCCGTGTCCAGCTGGGTCGTATTTCACGTTTCGGCCTGCTGGAGATGTCGCGGCAGCGGCTGCGGCCCTCGCTGGGCGAGACCCGTAGCGAAGTCTGCCCGCGCTGCAACGGACAGGGATCCATCCGCAGCATGGAATCCCAGGCGCTCAGCATCATGCGCCTGATGTACGAGGAATCATCCAAGGACAAGACCGCGGAAGTCCGTGCCCTGGTGCCCGTCACTGTGGCCGCTTTCCTGCTCAACGAGAAGCGCGACGAGATCAACGCTATTGAACGGCGCGAGAACGTCCGCGTGCGGGTCATCCCCTCCCAGAATCTCGAGACTCCGCATTTCGAAGTCCAGCGCCTGCGTAGCGACGATACCGAAGTCACTGTTGGCGAGGCGAGCTTTGAAATCGCCGCACGTCACGAGGAGGAGCCGGAAGACGCCTGGTCCGTCGGCCAGAGCACCGGCGAGCGCGAAGAGGCGGCCGTGAAGGCGATCAGCCCGGCCAAGCGCACGCCCGCACCGGAAACCAGAAGTGAAACACCCGCGGCAGGGGAAACGCTTGGGTTCTGGCAGAAGGTGGGACGCAAACTGCAGACCATGTTCACGCCTCCGGGCGAATCCGATGAGACACAGCAGAAAACCGGGTCCACGGCGGGTGAAAGCGGGAAAAAGGACAGCTCCGGCTCTGGCTCTGGCTCTGGCTCCGGACAGAGCCGCAACACCGGTGGCGGTAACCAGCAGCGTCAAGGCGGTGGCCAGCAACAGGAAAGGCGCGAAGGCAGCAACCAGCGCGGCGGCCAGAATCGACGTCGCCGGGGCGGCCAGAACCGCAATCGGAACCAGCAGGACTCGGGCGGCCAGCAAGGCACCGGTAACCAATCGGATTCCGGCAACAAGCAGGCTGGTGCAGGGAAAAAAGACGATGGCAGCCAGCCCCAGAAATCCGGCAAGAGCAATAACCGGGGTGGTGGCGGTCAGAAATCCGCTGGCGAGCAGAAATCCGGTAGTGATCAAAAAACCGGCAGTGAATCCAGATCCGGGAATGACAAGGGCGGAAAGAACCAAAACAGGGAGAACAACGGCGACCAACAGCGCTCCGGTAAGCAAAAGCCCCAGGACGACGGCAGCCAGCGTAATCGTGACGGCCAGAAAGAAAGCCGTGCCAAGCAGGACCAGAATGAAAAGCAGGAAAAGTCCGCTGAAAAGAACGTCGACCAGGCAAGCGGGAACGGCAACAAGGATCGCCGGAACAACCAGAAGAAGGGCCAGGGGCGCGGTAGCTCTGGCGGTGGCAGTGGGCAGCAGGACAATGGGCAGCAGGAAGCGGCCGGCGATACGCCGAACCCCGAGTTCCAGCGCCCCCGTCGGCCACGGCATAAGGACGGTAAACCCGCTGACCGGGACCCGAGCGGGAATGTAACCGCCAAGACCGATACTGAGGAGTCTACTGCCGGCAACGAAGTCTCGAGCGCGACAAAGGCTTCTCAGGAGGTCGATCCGGGCGCGAAAAAGGCGCCCGAGAAGGCACCAGAGCCGGTCGCTGAGGAAAATCAGGCCCCAGCTGAGACCGGTGACAAGGAAACGGCTCCCCACCCCGAAGCGGCCGCTCCACAGCCGGAAGCCGCTCCGGCGACAGAGGCCACCGAGGCCACTGAGGAAGAGCAACGGCCCGGGGAAGGCGAAACGCACCTGGCGCCGATCAAGGGTCGCGCCTACAACGATCCGCGCGAGATCCGTCGTCGCCAGGAAGCGTTCCAGAATACCGGAAACCGGACAGAAACCGATGCACAGGAATGAGGCCCGGGTATGCTGACCAATCAGGACGTTGAAACCCTGGAGTCAATCCTGTTTGCACCGGAACAGGGTGAGGAGGCACTGGACGTCTTTGGCCTCCACGGCGTCATCACCGCCGGCGTGGTGGGGCCTGCCCCCCTCTCAGTGGAGCGGGTCTATGCCATCGCCACCGGCCAGTCCGACGAACCGGAGGGCAAGGCGCCGGCCGAGTTTGGTGCCCTGGTGGAACGGCTCACTGCAGCCATTCGTCAGGAGCTCGAACAGGGCGAGACGCTTGAGCTTCCGGAGCCCGAGGATGACGACACCGCCGAAGAGGCACTGGAAAACTGGTGTGCCGGCTTTACGGATACCTTTCTGCTGGATGAGGACCAGTGGCTTGGCGACGATGAGGAAACTGTGGGTCAGCTGATGACCCCCATCCTCACGCTCTCCAACCTGTTTGATGACGAGGCCTTTCAGCAGGCACGAAAGGATCCCAAGCGCCTGGCGGACTACGCGGACGCCATCCCCGAACTACTGACGGATCTCTATCTCCACTATCACTCGCCCTGAAGGCGGGCCCGGGTCGGCGCCCGGAAATGCCACCACACTGGCTCAAGGCCTGTCGGCAGCTCCGGCAGGCGGCCAAGTTCGGACCAGGGGCGATCAGGCCAGTGGAAATCACTGCCTCCTGAGGCCCATAGGCCATTCTCTACACAGAGTCTGGCAAGGTAACCACTGTCCTGGGGCGAGTGGCCGGCGCTCAGCACCTCCAGCGCCTGCCCTCCAGCGTCCTGGAAACACCGTACCAACTGCCTGAGTTTGTTGTTGGTCAGGCCATAGCGTCGCGGATGGGCAAGAACCGGAATACCCCCGGCACGCCGGATCCACTGCACCACCGCCTCCAACTCTGGCCAGCAGGCAGCAACATCGCCGGGCTTGCCCGTACCCAGATACCGCTGGAATGCCTGCCGTGTTCCAGGAACCGCCCCGGCATCGACCAGAGCCTGCGCGAAATGCGGGCGCCCGGGAACGCCTGCGGCCAACGCCATGGCGGGCTCAAGGACTGACGGCAGCCCCTGCTTCTGCAGCCGCTCATCAATGGTGCTGGCCCGCGCATGCCGGACACGCTCCTGTTCTGCCAGAGCTTCCAGAAAACCCGCATCCTCTGGCTCGAAATCCAGCGCCACTATGTGGATGGTCTGATGTCGCCAGCTGCAGGAAAGCTCTACCCCGTCGACAAGGCAGACTCCCTTCGTGTCCGCTGCCTCCCGCGCCTGCCCAACACCACCAATAGTGTCGTGATCAGTGAGTGCCAGCACCCCCACTCCCCGGTCCACCGCGCGCTCAACCACCATCGCTGGGGAGAGGCCGCCATCCGATGCGGTACTGTGGCAGTGAAAATCCGCGAGGCGCGACCCTTCGCCGTCAATGCGCATATTACCCCGTTTCGATTCAGGCTCTTTGCCGGGATTGGCTCAGAGACAGGGGCAGCTTATCATAGGCTCTTTCCAGCACTCACAGGACCAACTGCCACCAAGACAAGGGAGCACCAATGTATTACGCCATCATGTCCGAGGATGTCGATAACAGCCTGGAGCGTCGCAAGCAGGCGCGTGGGGCTCACCTGGAGCGCCTGGAAGCGCTTAAAGAAGAAGGCCGGCTGCTCATGGCGGGTCCCTTCCCTGCAGAAGACACCACGGAGCCTGGCGAGGCCGGTTTCACTGGCAGCCTGGTGATTGCGGAATTCGAGTCTTTGGCGGCAGCCAGAGCCTGGGCCGACGCCGATCCCTACGTAGCAGCCGGCGTGTATGAAAAGGTGACAGTCAAGCCATTCAAACCAGTGCTGCCATGATCATCGGCTGTGCAAGGCACACTGAGCTGTGGCAGAATCCGCCTTCGTTTAACAGGGAATGACATCATGAGTCTGCAGAGAGGCATGAACAGAACACTGCGCTTTATCGCGCCACTGGTGCTTGTCCTTGCATCCGTCGCCCAGGCGGAAACCCAGTATGTGGACGACGTCATCTACGTCCCCGTCCGCTCCGGCCCGGGTAGCGAATACCGTATTGTTGAGTCCGCCCTGCGCAGCGGAACACCGGTGGAGGTGCTGGAACAGGATGAGGAAACCGGCTACGCGCGCGTGCGTTTCGGTGATGACGAGGAGGGCTACATCGCCACCCGTTTCCTGAGTACCGATCGCATCGCGGAAGAACGGCTCGAGGAGGTTCAGCAACAGCTCGGCAGCACTGAGGAGCAGCTGTCCGAGACCGAATCCAGGCTCGAGGAAACCCAGTCCGAGCTCGACCAGGCGCAGGAAGAGAAAGAGTCACTGGAATCAGAGCTGGCGGAGACCAGCGACGAGCTCGAGCGTATCCGGACCATTTCGGAAGACGCGATCAACCTTGAGGAGCGTAATCGCGAACTCCGTGAGGAACGCCAGGAACTGCGCAAGGAAGTTGAGCTTCTGACCAATGAGAACCAGCGACTTGAGGACAGCCGGGAGTCGAGTTATCTGCTGACGGGTGGCGGCCTTGTGATTGCCGGCATTCTGATCGCGGTCATCTTTCCGCTGCTCAAACCAAGCCGTAAGAGCGAGAGCTGGGCCTGAAACAGGCTCAGCGTTTGACCTCGTCAATACGCAACCCAACACGCCAACGCCCGTCGCCAATATCCTCACTCCGGAGTACCGTGGCGACGGTGTCAAAGGGTGGAAAATCCGGGTTGTGCGAGGGCAGCGACGTGTGGACCCGCTGCCCTTCCGCCAGGTCCTGATCCATTTCCACGGCCATACCGGTTGCGCTCAAATCCACGCAACGCCCTTCCATCTTTCGTTCACTGCCATCCTCAAAAAGCTCAATAGCCGTATCCACGTTCATACGGATAAAGTCACGCTTTTCCGGGTTGTCCCGCATTGAGTCTCCGGTCATGAGTTGACCCCGCCTGGTGTTTATCGTTGTTGTCTGCTTAGGGTCAGTTATACCGGCTGGGCGTTGCGGGCGTCAAAGAATGAGATGGCATAAAGGCAGACGGGCCCCGACGCCGCAGCAGGGGCCCATGAAAGATCGGTTATGCGGTAACTTCGGGCAACGGTTCCGCGGATACAATGATGCCGTTGTTGTCGGCGTAGACGTAGTGGCCCGGCTCAAAAGTAACCCCGCCAAAACTCACGGTAACGTTCAGATCCCCCAGGCCACGCTTCTCGCTCTTGCGCGGATGGGTCGCCAGAGCCTGAACGCCCAGATCGGTTTCGCCGATCACGTCCACATCCCGGATACACCCGTAGACGATCACACCCGCCCAACCGTTCTTCGATGCCTTCTCGGCGAGCATGTCCCCGAGCAGCGCAATGCGCAGGGAGCCGCCACCATCAACGACCATCACTCTGCCATGACCTTCGTGGCCGACCTGCTCCTTGACCACGGAATTGTCCTCAAAGCACTTCACGGTCACGATCTCACCACCAAAAGCGCTCCGCCCTCCCAGATTGACGAACATGGGTTCCACAACAGCGACCTCGGGGTGCTCGTCCACAAGATCCGGCGTAACGATTGCCTGTTCCGACACAACTACCTCCCGCTCCAATTGGTTTTCAGTCAAGACTGTCCGGTTGCATCCCGCGCATCTGCTCGTCCAGCCAGGCACGGATGTCACCCTGAAGGGCTGCGCCCAGGGTGTCATGGCTCATGGCGCCTGAGGCCTGGCTCGCTCCATCTCGAGCCCCGCGCGTGTCCCGGATCTGCCCTCCCAGGTTCCGGGCGAAGCCGTAGACCGTTTCCTCGTCGTCCTCGATTCCGACCACGAGCCCCGGGCACCGGATCACGCGCAAGCCCTCATGGGTCGGGTGCCCCTTGCTCCTGCGGTAGCGCTTCTGGCTGCGATACAGATCCCGGAACAGCGCACTCGGCTCGTCCTCCGGCCCCCAACCATGAAGGCCGCCCAGAAAGCGCTGGCGGCGCCGCAGCCCCAACCGCTCTCCCAGGGTTGCCTCGGATTCCGTCCAGTGCGAGTCCGCCCGGCCGGGATCCACAAATACGGCAGCAGGTACGAGCCGCAGAAAGCGGTGATTGTTGAGCATGGCATGGGCAAGCAGACGGGCGCCAAGTCCCTGACCAAGCCAGGCCGGCGGCATGCCACTCTGTTCCTCCACGAATCGCTGCACCGGCGGCAGATCTTCCTCCGCCAGCAGCGCGATATGCCCGAGAGCCCAGTCCCGGTTGCGCGGCGACATCCCGTGGCCGCGCATTTCCGGCAACCACACATCAAAACCGTAGCGCGCCAGAAGACCCGCAAGTCCTTCTCCGCCCGGGGACAGCCACTGCCGCTTGTTCTGGAACTCCCGGTGCAGCAGCACCACGGGAACGCGCTCGCCCTCCCAGGCCGGGTCACGGACACGCGTGACCGCGATCCGAACCGTGGTATCCGGGCTCACGCCCGGGTTCATCAGATAGACATCCTCATAAAGGTCAGCGGCCATTTCGGTGGCCGCAAGGGTCACCGGAAACAATCGGCTGCTGCTCTGCATGCGCGCGTCCTTCAATCGCTTCCCGGATGGTCCGGGGTGATTACGGCTGCTGGCCTTCCGACAGGAAGAACCACGTATCCAGCACCGAGTCCGGGTTCAGGGAGACACTGTCGATGCCCTGATCCATCAGCCATTTCGCGAGGTCCGGATGATCCGACGGCCCCTGACCACAGATCCCGACATACTTGTTCGCCTTGCGGCACGCCGCAATGGCGCTCGCAAGCAGCGACTTGACCGACTCATTCCGCTCGTCGAACAGGTGGGCGACGATTCCGGAATCCCGGTCCAGCCCCAGCGTCAGCTGCGTCAGGTCGTTCGAGCCGATCGAGAACCCGTCGAAATGCTCCAGGAACTCGTCTGCCTGGAGCGCATTGGCCGGCAGCTCGCACATCATGATCACCCGCAGGTCCTCACGGCCACGCTCCAGCCCATTGTCGGCAAGCAGTTGGACCACCTGGCGCCCTTCCCCGGGTGTCCGCACAAAGGGCACCATGACCTCGACGTTGTTCAGTCCCATTTCGTCGCGAACCCGTGTCAGCGCCCGGCATTCCAGCTCGAAACAGTCCCTGAAGGAGTCGGAGATGTAACGCGAAGCCCCGCGGAAGCCGAGCATCGGGTTTTCCTCATCCGGCTCATACAGGGTCCCCCCGATCAGGTTGGCGTATTCATTGGACTTGAAATCCGACAGCCGTACGATCACCGGCTTGGGATAGAAGGCGGCCGCCAGTGTGGAAATGCCCTCCACCAGTTTGTCGATGTAGAAATCAACCGGCGAGCTGTACCCGGCGATACGCTTTTCGACCGTCTGCTTGATGTCCTGCGGCAGGGAATCAAAGTTCAGCAGTGCCTTGGGGTGAACACCGATCATACGGTTGATGATGAACTCCAACCGCGCCAGCCCCACGCCTTCATTGGGCAGGGCCTGGAAATCAAAGGCCCGATCAGGGTTACCCACGTTCATCATGATCTTGAACGGCAGACTGGGCATGGACTCGACCGAGTTCTCGCGCAGCTCGAAATCCAACCGCCCATCGTAAACCAGGCCGGTATCTCCTTCCGCGCAGGACACCGTCAGTTCCTGCCCCTCCCGGACCAGTTCCGAGGCATTGCCGCAGCCCACGACCGCCGGAATCCCGAGCTCACGGGCTATGATGGCCGCGTGACAGGTCCGCCCGCCACGATCAGTGATGATGGCCGCCGCCCGCTTCATGACGGGCTCCCAGTCGGGATCCGTCATATCAGTGACCAGAACGTCACCCTGTTCAACACGATCCATCTCGTTGATGCTGGTCAAAACCCGGGCCGGGCCGGCGCCGATGCGGTGACCAATGCTGCGCCCCTCGACCAGTACCGTGCCCTTCTCCTTGAGCAGGTACCGCTCCATAGTGTGCATGCCTTTGCGGCTGCGAACCGTTTCCGGACGGGCCTGGACGATGAACAGCTGGCCGGTGTCGCCGTCACGGGCCCATTCAATATCCATGGGCCGCTTATAATGCTTTTCGATGATCAGCGCCTGCCGGGTCAACTCGGTCGCATCCTCATCGGAAATACAGAACCGGTTGCGATCCTCGGCATCCACCTTGACCGTCTCAACCGATTTGCCCATCTCGCCGTCACCGGCATACACCATCTTGATGGCCTTGCTGCCAAGGTTGCGGCGCAGAACCGCCGGGCGACCGGCCTCAAAGGTGGGCTTGTGCACGTAGAATTCGTCCGGGTTCACCGCGCCCTGGACCACGGTCTCCCCCAAACCGTAAGAGGCGGTAATGAACACCACATCCTGGAAACCGGATTCGGTATCCAGGGTGAACATCACGCCGCTGCTCCCGGTCTCGCTGCGCACCATCCGCTGGATGCCGGCGGACAGGGCCACCTTGTTGTGGTCAAAGCCGTGATGGACCCGGTAGGAAATGGCCCGATCGTTGAACAGGGAGGCGAACACCTCCTTGATGGCGAGCTTGACGTTATCCAGGCCGACAATGTTCAGGAAGGTCTCCTGCTGGCCGGCAAAGGAGGCATCCGGCAGATCCTCCGCCGTAGCGGAGGAACGCACGGCAACGGCCATACGCTCATTCCCCTCCTGAAGGGCGGCGAAACGCTCGGCAACAGCCTGCTCCAGGGCGGGCGGGAAAGGCGTATCAATGATCCACTGGCGAATTTTCGCCCCGACCCGGGCCAGCTCATTCACGTCATTGATGTCGAGGCTCTCAAGCGTCTCATCAATGCGCTGACGCAGTCCGTCCTTTTCCAGGAATTCACGGTAAGCCTGGGCTGTCGTGGCGAACCCACCGGGCACCGTTACGCCGGCGTTGGCGAGATTACTGATCATCTCCCCCAGAGAGGCATTCTTGCCACCCACACGCTCGACATCGTTCATTCCGAGCTGTTCGAAACCGATGATGAAGTCGTCCAAAAGCCCATCTCCCTCGTTATTGCCTGTCACCCGGAGCGCTACGCGCTCGCCAGAGCCCGCGTATCATACTGTAACCGACGGGGTCATCTCCACCATTCCCCTATCCGGGTTCACAAGCCCGGGGCACAGGCCTAGGATACCGGAAAGCCCGCAGAGGAAGCATCGAGCCCCATGAAACGCACCGCCTTTTTCATATCCGACGGCACCGGCATTACCGCCGAGGCCCTTGGCAACAGTCTGCTTGCCCAGTTCGACAACATTCAGTTCGAGAAGATTACACTGCCCTACATCGACTCTGTGGAAAAGGCACAGGGCGCGGTACAGCAGATCAACAAGGCCGGAGAGCTGGATGGCACCCGACCGCTTACCTTCGACACCATCGTCGACAGCGAGATCCGGGGTGAACTTTCCCGCGCCGAAGCTTTCATGGTGGATATTTTCGGCACATTCCTGTCACCGCTCGAGAACGAGCTTCACGCCAGTTCCTCCTACACGGTGGGGAAATCCCACTCAATCACGCGGGATGGCGGCTACGAGGACCGCATCAAGGCCGTGAATTACGCACTCGAGAATGACGACGGCGCCAGAACCCGTTATTACGACGACGCCGACGTGATCCTGATCGGGCCCTCGCGCAGCGGCAAGACACCCACCTGCCTCTACCTGGCTCTGCAGTACGGCATCAAGGCTGCCAACTACCCGCTCACGGAGGAGGATATGGACGACCAGCGGATTCCCAAGGCCCTCCAGCCACACCGTCAGAAACTGTTCGGGCTCACGATCGACCCCAACCGCCTGTCCGCCATCCGCAATGAGCGCCGCCCCGATTCAAGCTACGCGGCACTGCGCCAGTGCATGATGGAAGTCAACGAGGCGGAGAGCATGTACCGGCGGGAGCGGATCCCGAGCCTCAATACCACCGACTACTCGGTGGAGGAGATCTCGACCCGCATCCTGGTCCAGACCGGCATCGAGCGCCGGGCACGCTGATCAGATCTCGAGAATTTTCATGCCCAGATCGGCCACGCGCTGCCGGTTGGCGTGGCCGGTCACCACGGCGGTACTGGCCCGCTCCGGGGTGAGCCATCGCTCTGCCGCACGCTGCATGGCCGCCAGGTCCACGGCAAGCACCTGTTCACGGAAACGTTGCTGTTGCTCGGCGGTCCGCCCGAAAAGCCGGCTCTGGTAGGCAAAACGCGCTTCACCCGCCGGCGAGCGCGGTCGATCGAGCTGGGAAATGACCCCCAGGATCGCCTCTTCCACGGTACCCGGAGCCTGGCCGCCGTCATGCAGCCACTCAAGCGACCGGTCGAAGTCGGCCAGGGTTTCCTCCAGGCGGGGGTCGCGGTAGGAGAAGAACCGGAAGACACCGTTGGAGCTGTCCTGCCCCGCACCGCCGCCGTAGGCGCCGCCCTGCTCCCGAATGTTGCGGTGCAGGTGCTCATTGCGCAACAGCACGCCCAGGACGCTCAGGGGTGCGGCATCCGGGTGCTCCACGGGTACAGTCGGGAACGCCCGGGCACAGAAGTTCACCTGAGTCGCCGTCAGCCATCCCTCATTGACCTGCTCCTCAACCGGGTCCAGCCGGAATCCACCTGCGGCCTTGTCGCCGGCCAGGGACCAGTGCTGGCGCACCGCGTCCTCGGAACGGCTCAGGCCCGCCTCCTCGCCAATCAGAAGGAAGTCCGGCTGTTCCGAATGAATCCGCTCATGCAGCTCCGAGAGGGATCGACACAGGCTGTCCAGTTCGGCGCTGTCATCCAGCCGGTCATCGAGGGCAACCAACCGACGGATGCCCTCGAGGCCTCCCAGCTCATAGCTCAGGCGGGCACCAGGGCTGGCACCGTGTGACGCCGCACCCATGGCAAGCGCATGGCCATTGCCGGTTATGGCGTGCTCGCGCCGCGCGCGCATCTGGGCAACAAGCTCGCGAACCCGTTCCTTTTCATCAAATCGGGCCGCCGTGGCCACATCATGAAGCAGGCTGGCCAGGTCCCCGCTGTTCGGGGCCAGGGCCTTACCACCCAGAGTGAAGTAGCCACGCACCGACTGCACATCGTCCACGTTGCCCTTGATGGTCGCGGCACCACTGATCCCGCCGCTGCCCGCGGAAATCCGGTCCTGCATCCGCAGATAATCGTCCGCACCCGCGCCTACTTCGCTCAGCATGCTCGAATAGATCGGGAGCAGCTGGCGCTGCTCCGGGGCCAGCTCGGGAAGCGGCATCACCAACTGTTGGTAAACCAGGCCATTGGTCCCCATGCGGTAACGGGTTATACGCCCGGTCTCGTCATCCTCGCCCTCCGGCATCTTCAGCGACGCTGGTACGTCCTCGATACCGACGCGCGGCAGCATGCTGTCGTCCGCCTCCTCGTTCTGGCGGGCCTGGAGGGCCTGGGCCTGCTCAACAATGGTGCGCTGCTCGGCTTCGCTCAGGGATTCCCTGCGGTTGTCCAGGGCGTCCTTCACCGCCTGCTCGCGGCGCTCATTCATGCCGACATCCGGCGCCAGTGACAAACGCACCCGATGCGGATTATCAAGCAGCAGGCGCCGAATCAGCCCTGGTACATACTCCGGGTCGCGGATACGCTCGCGCAGACGCTCCAGTACTGGCTCCAGGTCCAGCAGATCCACCGGATCGCCCCCATGCACCATCGGTGAGAGCGCCTGCATGATCAGCTGCAGACCGTATGGGAAGCCATCGCCGGAAATCTCACGCTGCTGCAGCTCAAGCTGGTGCACGATGGCCTCCAGCTTCTCATGGGCCACACCTTCCTGGGCCACGCGCTCAAGGGTACCGAGGATCAGCTTCTCCACGTCGTCGGCCTGCTCCGGCTCGGTGCCCTCGATGCCACAGACGAAGGTCATCTCGCGGTTGGAGTCCTCAAGACCGCACAGTGGCGACGGTGCCTGCCCCAGCTCGGTAGTCTCCAGTGCATGCAGCAGGGGCGAGGCGCTGTTCTCCAAAAGCACCGACGTCAGAATCTCCGCCTCAAGGTTCTTCTCCAGATCGAAGCTTTCGCCCAGCAGCCAGCCCATCACGACGTGAGTGCGGTTGTCCGCGCCCTCATCCGGGTCCACGCCATAATGCTCCTGCACCTTCACGGGGGCGTAATAGCGCTTCTCGTTATGAACCGGCAGGTCAATCTCCGCCCCCGAGAAACGCCCCAGCGCGAGGGATTCGAACCGCTCATGATGCTCATGCGCGGGGATGTCGCCGAAAGTGGCGAAAATGGCGTTGCTTGGGTGGTAATGACGCCGATAGAACCGCACCAGCTGATCGTAGGTCAGGTCCACGATGTGGTCCGGATCCCCTCCGCTGTTGTAATGGTAGGTGGTGGTCGGGAACAGGTGCTTGGACAGCGTCTGCCAAAGCTGTGACACCGGCGAGCTCATGGCACCCTTCATCTCGTTGTAGACCACTCCGCGATGCACCAGCGGCGTGCCCGGATCGTCCGGTGTCTCGAATTCCAGCCGGTGGCCCTCCTGGGCAAAGTCCAGCGGGTCCAGGTTGGAGAAGAACACCGAATCCAGGTACACCGAAAGCAGGTTGTCGAAGTCCTTACGGTTGCGACTGGCAAACGGATAGGCAGTCCAGTCACTGCTGGTCAGCGCGTTCATGAAGGTATTGAGCGAGCGCTGGATCATCATGAAGAACGGGTCCCGCGTCGGGTAGTTCTCACTGCCGCACAACGCGGTGTGCTCCAGGATGTGAGCAACGCCGGTGGAGTCCATCGGGAAGGTGCGGAACCCCACCAGGAAGACGTTTTCGTCGTTATCCGTCGCGAGGTGCAGGTGACGTGCGCCCGTGCTCCGATGCCGGTACTCCTCCACCTCGAGGTGAAGCGTATCGATCTGGTGGTTGCGTACCCATTCGAAAGCCGGGTGAACCTGGGGTTCCGCCTGATCCAGCATGCCTTCGTCCTGTTCCATGAATGTGACGCTATTCTACCGGTTGCACCCGGCTGTTCCCACCACCACAACGGGTCGTGTTCTGGCAACTGCTCGCATCTTGTTTATAGTGAAGGGGACAATTCCCGATGAATGGACAGGCAGTGACCGATACCCCCGAACCGAACGGCGTCCAGTACTCCCGCCCACGCCTTGAAGCGTACTGGGTGGAACGCAAACGCTACCTCGAGGATATCCGCGGCATACCCGAGCTGCGTCGGCGATATGCCAAAGCCCTCATCATCTATCTGATACGCCGGATCCTCTGGTCCTTCGGCTTCTTCCCGGTATTCATCGGCTTCTGGATTCCGCTGGTCTTCGCCCGGTTCAACCCGGTGGCAATGGTGGACAGCGCCCTGCCCCACCTGGAGCGGTTCGTGGAGGCGACAGCCCAGGTACAGGCAACCACGATGGAAACCCTGGTTCTTTCCTGGTTATCCATTGGGCTTCTCTTCGCCGTCTTTGACCTGGTTCTAACCCCCTTCAAGTCGCCCTACGAATATGAGGCGGATGTCCACATGCGGGCCTGGGAGGAACTGCAGCAGCGCGAGCGTATGGAAAACGCCTGAAAAGTGCGTCACTTCACGCAGCCGTTCCACGTTCTCCGATAAGATAAGGCCAATTGAAAGGGCCACGCGTGCCCGGCCTGTCGGAATAAACCGGAGTGGCAAGCAATGATCGACTACAAACCACTGCTGTTTGCGAACTTTCTCGCGATCATGCTGCTGGTGACGGCCGGTTTCGCCACCATCCAGCGCTCGCCGGAGCTGGTGGGATCCCGGATTCCACCCATCGCAGCGCCCGATGAGGGGGCGGATTC
>JBNJEG010000007.1:0-39204 GCA_051745655.1 Pseudomonadota bacterium | reverse complement strand
GCGCCCGCCCCTTCCCTTTCCGGGCCTGTAGCTCAGTTGGTCAGAGCAGAGAACTCATAATTCTTTGGTCGCTGGTTCGAGTCCAGCCAGGCCCACCATTATTCCAGTTTCCAGATCCGCGCTGGAAAACATTAAGCTCAGTCTTTCCGTGCTGGCTGCCTATCACGACGACTGCGGTATTGCTCGCGGTACGCAGCAATCACAGGGTGATCAAGATCGTCATCGTCTTTCAGGCGCCAATGGTTCTTCTCCAAACCCTGGACTATCAGATGGACCACCGCGGCTCCGATCGCATCCTTGGCTGCAAGATAGCGAGGTTCATTAAGACTTATACCCCCCTCTACTTCCAACAGGCGCTGATCCCTGACGAAGCGGAAAATATCTCCCTGGAGCTGACGTGAATAGATTGCTTTAGTCGTCGTCACACTCAGGAGTATTTCCCCGGTTTTCACATCCACCGCACGGAGATTCACGGTCACCTGATCCACCCGGTATTCCTCGCTGGCTCCCAGACCGAAGTAGCGCGCCCCGAAGCCACCCGTAATGGTATTGGTTTCATAGGCAATGATACCGCCGTCCATCATTAGACTGGCTTCTCGAAGGCTGGGGACATCATCACGAAGTTGGCGGATGATTCTCCGCTCCGTCAAAAGGTCCTGGAGACCGCCGCGCTCAAGCGGACGGAACCACCCTGAATCAAGCAATGCAGTAGTAAGTAACGTGCGTCCACCCTGAGTGACGGCCGTGGAAAAGCTGCTCTGACCGGCTTCGCGATACTGTCCGGTCTGGTCCGGAAAACGGTAGATAGCAACCGGGATAGCTCCGGCGGGCTCTGGTAAATCAATCAGGTCGAGAAAGGTTTCCGAGGCGGGCGTCAACTCCGGGCCATCAATGCCGGTGGTAAAAGGATCACGATCCTGAAGCATGGTACTGCACCCCGACAGCAAAAGAGCGCCTAACGCCATACCGAACTGCCTCACAACGGCAAGCATCAGAAACCACCCTGACCGAGGCTAAAGCGCGTTTCGTCGCCTGTAATTGAATCACGGGTAATGATTTCGATATTGCCGTCCGCATCCTCGGAGATCTCAATCTCGAAATCGCCGGCATCGAACCGTTCTCCGGGCACCAGATTCCCATCATCATCGAACAGCTGAGTATTCAAGGATCGGCTGATCTGGTTCAAGAGCGTACGCTGCAGCTGCTCCTCGAACTGCTGGCGAGCAGTTCGCGGCTCACGCCGGAAAGACTGCGCTGAACTCCCTGTGGAGTCCTGTGTCTGAGCGTTGTTGAGCATTACCGCCCCCGCATTCGGATTACCTCCAAATGAGGGATTGTTCGGACTGTAGACCAGGTCTCCGTGAGCTGCGCCAGCCATTGCCATGGTGCAAACCAGCATCGCCCGCCCGATTACTGAACGTCGACTCATAATTCCTCCTCTGCTAAATCCGGGTGAGAGCTCTGTTGACCACTCTGCGCACGTCGCGCGGCGATTATCCGCTCGAGATTATCCAGGGCGGCTTTAGCCAACTCTGCCGGCTCATTCCCTTGCGGGCTCAGCAAAGCCTGGAATACGAGCTCTCGTGAATGCTTGACCTGTATTATGGTGGAGCCACGCCGCCACGGGCGTTCATCGATCGTAATGATGCCGTAGTCCAGCGGGCCCTCGGCTCGCAGTAACGAAGCAAGCTCACGGTAAAACCGGTTTCCGAAGGGAGAAACAGCTCGGCTGATCAGAGATCGACCCAAGCCTTCCTGATCGTCCAGATTTCGGTCATCCGGCGTTTCAAGGACCCCATCATCAAACCCAAAAGCCGGCATGCCTCCAAACAGGATGGTCAACGCGAGGATGATCAGTTTTCGCGATCGGAATACGCGCGCCTGGCCCATAAAGCGGCCTCCACTCGGTTCGTCACACTCAGTTTCCGATAAAGATTGGAGAGATGAGTCTTAACGGTATGGGTTGTCACGTTGAGCCGGTCAGCAATCTGGTCGTTATTCGCGCCTCGGCTCAATGCCTCCAGGACTCTTTGCTCACTCCGTGTCAGATCCGGCTGTAACGCCACGGACGTTGCGTCATCGCGCTCCCCATTCCTCGCTGTCTGGCGGGAATAGCGAACGAAACTATCCATTACTGTCCTGGGAAACCACAGTTGCCCCTGCAATATGGATCGGACACCTTTGAGAACCACCTCGGGGTTATCCGTATCTCGGAAAACGCCCATCAGATTGCCCTGCTCCATCCACCGATCGAGCTTGGCTGAAGAAACGACGTTCATCAGCGCGATAGACGCTTTCTCGACAGCCGGATGAGCGAACCAATCCTTAATGGACTGTTCCCCGGACAGGCAATTGAAATCCAGCAGGACTAGGTCAGCGGCCCGCTCAGCCATTGAGCCAGGGTCGTCCGGCTCAACCTGAACGCACGTTAAACCATCCTGCCCCCCGATGAACTGAGCAATGAGATGAGTCTGAAGTCCTGCCTTGCTGACGAGGACAATGCAGCCGCTTTCGCGGTGTTCTGGGATCGGCATACTGCTTACTCTCCCTGCCACTCCTAGCCGCTTCCCGCACTTACGTGCGTCGCGGCATTGACCCTTGCCGCCCCGGAACGGCTAACCATTTTTCCGCAGTACAGAGGCTGAGATTAAACCGGCGGTAACACCCCGGCAATGTGCAGTTACGCGCATTTACAATAATTGACAATGATTTCCCAGGTTTTTGATCTACATCGCATCCCGTGCACCCTCGGGGGAACAGCCCGGAGGGTAACTCACCCATAAGAGTGAGATCGTCGGCGGTTTTCCGCCGGGGCCGCGATCTGACATTACTTTCCTGAAATTTCATCCCTATTGCTGATACCGCGCCTGCTCACGATTCCGTAGCCTAGCTCTCACATTGCAGGTTAAAGAGCCCTGAGTGGGACACGACCTCCAATGAAAAAACACGCAACATCCAGCCATGAAGGATCAGAGTTATGACTAAGTACACATCGATGCTGGCTCTCGCCATTGCGCTTGCTTCTGGTTCCGCACTCGCCGGGAACAGTGCAACGATTGATCAGCAGGGTAACGACAACACAGCAACAATCGATCAGATGGGTTCGGCGAACACCGCCACCGCAATTCAAACAGGTGATAACAGTGACATCACCATTGATCAGGACGGTGACAACCACCTGGCTTCAGCAGAGCATCGCGGCAGCGGCTCCATTACCCAGAAGCAATCTGGCGGCAATAACAACGAGGCGCTGGCGACTGCGCAAAGCAGTGCAACGGTCACTCAGTTGCAGGACGGAAGTGATAACAGTGCCGTCGTTTCCGAGAATGGCGGAGTGATCAATCAGAACTCTTCCGCTTACCAGGAGCAGTCTGGTGACGGCAACACAGCTGTCTTTGATCGCACCGTTGGTGGCAACGAGCGTTTCAACCAGGTCGTGCAGATCCAGGACGGGAACGATAATACGGCTGAAATCCTCGGCGTTGGACGCAGCAACGACATTCGCCAGGAGCAAGTGGGCGATGGCAACGTGGCCTCAGTAACCGAGAATGCCGGGGAGCGCGTTCAAAGTGCTGAGATCGACATCCTGCAGCAAGGCAACGACAACCTTGCCAACGTTTCTGCTGCGCGGAATGTCACTGCGGATGTCTCACAGGTCGGTGACATGAACAGCGCGACTGTCAACGCCAACTCCCGCGGTGGCAGCGCTGTCGTAACACAGGCTGGCGACAACAACATGGCCTCTATCAACCAGCAGCAGTAATCAACACGAACTCAAAGGCCAGCGAGCCACGCGGCTCGCTGGCCTTTTTTATCTCACCGTGTTCAAGCGGAACACACCACCTGCCAACCTCGCTGAAAACCGCCCCGCCACATCACTCTTTGGAACCAGTTTCAATCTGATTTGTCTGTTTGCACACCGCTAGCCCATCAAAATTCACTCGAATGCCCGATAGTCTCGGCTCCCCCAAAACCTTAGGATTTTTAATGTTGCGGCAAGGTTCGCCTCAACGCTTGCAGCCGCCGGTTGTAAGGACATACAGAACACTCTCAGGGGACATCACAATGATCAAACATATTTCAGTGCTCGCCATGGCAGTGGCATTTGCATCCGGCACAGCGTTTGCGGACAACACGGCCCTGATCGATCAGGTCGGCGACAATCAGGAGGCGGCGATCGATCAGACCGGAACTCTGAATTCGGCGACCATTACCCAAACCGATGGCGGTGGCTTGGCCGATATCGATCAGTCAGGCGCGGAAAACACGGCCACGATCTCCCAGGAAGGCGTAAACGGTGGCTTTGAACAAACGCAGGCGTTTGTTGAACAAAGCGGGGAAGGCAACATTGCGACCATCAGTCAGGAAGACAACAACCTCAAACTCTCCAACGTTGTCCAGACCGGCAATGGCAATGAAGCCACTGTTGATGTAAACGGTGGTGGCCGCTCCAACGCAGCAGACATTACCCAGGAAGGCAATGACAACCTCGCCGAGATTGAGCAGAGCCTGACATCCGCTTCTTCTGCAGCAATTATGCAGATGGGTAACGAGAACACCGCCGACATCAATAATCAGGGCAGCCCGCTGGACGCAGAAATCGTCCAGGAAGGCTTCCAGAATGACGCGAGCATTATGGACAGCTTTGCAGCTGGCGGTAATGACGCGCTGATTAACCAGATGGGCGACCTGAACGCCGCGTCTATCGAAATGAACGGTAACGACGGCCTGGCGACGATCAACCAAACCGGAAACGGTAACACCGGCAACATCACGCAGCAGTGATGCGATTGCTCCTTCCCGGTCAAACGCCTGTTTGACCGGGAAGGCATCGGGAGAGCTGAGATGAGGTTATCGATGTTTTTTCTTTGTCTTCTGAGTGGCTTGGCAACAGCTGCGGAAAGCAGTTCGCTTGAGGCCTGGATTGACGTTGAGGACACAGGAGAAACATTGCTGATTGAACCCAAGGCTAGAGCCGCGGCGGCTGTTGGTGTCCGTTACAGGCTTCATGTCACATCGGTCAGTGGCAGTAATTCCAATACCACGAAGCAAAGCGGTAGGGCATCGCTGACTGAGGAGGAATCCGCTTTATCAACGACTCGTGTTGGTCTCAGCGGGAATCAAAGGTACGAAATCCAGCTGCTCGTTGATAGCGACAGCGGCGAGAGTATTACAACAGAGAAGCATTACCCCGAGTGATGCAATCAACGCTCAGCTACTGACATGGATAGGTAACAGGCGGTTTGGTCGAGGAAGATAGAAGATGAGTATTCGTGGAGTCACAGTTTGCGTGATGGCAGCATGCCTATCATTGAGCAGTACACTGGTGTTCGCTCAGGATCTGGCGCCTCCCGAGGGCATTCTGGATGCGGCCTACATTCCCGCCAGCGCGGTCCTGGGGCATGAACACCCGGATTTTGAGGGGCAGAAGGCAAGCCTTGATCAGGAAGGTTCGAACAATCAGGCCTCGATTGTTCAGAGAGGCAGTTCAAATCAAGCCAGCGTTGAGCAACGCGGGCGCCACAACCAGGCCAATATTGCTCAAAACGGCCACAGGAACGCAGCGGCAATCCTTCAACAGGGTAATGGCAACATCGCGTCGGTTGCGCAGAGCGGCAATCGAAACAGCGCGCGGGTTGTGCAAAAAGGCAATGGTAATGAAGCCCATATCGGTCAGTCAGGTCATTCAATAACCAACACCTGGCAGTTGCAAAAGGTAGAACAGATTGGCGCCGGGTTAACCCTGAATATTCAGTAAGACCCGCGAGTTCAGTCTATAAACCCGCTTCAGGTGGTTTATTGGATCTAACAGGAGTGGATCAGAAGCGCCACTTGAAGCTGGCGGTGGTCGCCTGAAACGTAAAGTTCGGTTCGCTGAGATACCGCACATAATCAACGGTTAGTGCATAACCCTCAACCGGTCGCACTTCAAAGCCAGCCCCAATACTGAACCCAGAAGCAGACTCGGAAGTGACATCAACCTCATCCGGGTCAACGATGACTTCTGCGGTACTAAAGCCTGCCAAAGCATGAAAATGCAGACTCGAGAACACCGGTCCATTCAACCTGAGCAAAAGCGAATCCAGGCTCTCCAGATCCACATCCACGCGGTCCTCTTCCAGCCGGTCGCTCCCGGACATCATGAAGTGACCTTCTACACCGATGCGTTCTGTAATCAGAGCCCCGGCCATCAGACGTCCGCCTACAGCATTGGCTGCATCAAGCTCATCTTCCGTGTAATACCAATAGCTCGGGCCAATGCCGACGTAGAATTCCTCGGTAATCCTCATGTTGTCACTGGCCAGAGCCGGGGTACTCAGGCTGGCGCCGGTCAGCAACGCGACGGCGAATGTCAGTCCTCTGTGGTCCATGGTGAAAGCTCTTGAATCAATCCTTGGGGTGGGCTTTTGTGGCGCGATAAGCCGGGCTTCTTAAACTTCAGCAATAAGAAGCTACCAGTGTGCAAGAAAGCTTTGAAGCACTGATAAGGTAGAAAGCACACCATTTTACCTTTCTGTTACATTTAGGCAATTCTCAGACCTCACCGCCCGATGCCCCGGCCTTGCCCTCCCTGCCTTTCAGGAGAACAATACCTTTTGGGAAGGCACCAACGCTCCATCACAAGGGACTATCAGGGAGGAAACCATGAAAACGGCCGAGATGGCACAGGAGCACCTTGACTATGAGCGTTTTGCACGTCAGCGCCCTAGCCCACCGGTATCAAAGCGGCAATCGCTCAGGCACCGGGTCGCACAGAATCTGGAGCATCAGGCCTACCTGATCCAGGCCCTGGAACCCGGCGTTCATGAGGGGCAGGATCCTGAGTTCCTCCACCAGTTCCGGGTGAATCTGCGGCGCAGTCGCGCCATTGCGGAGGCGCTGCAACGAGCACTTGAGGCCCACCCTCTCAGGAAGGGGATCAAGGGGCTAAAGCGCCAGGCTCGGGAGACAAGCCACCTCAGGGATCTTGATGTATTCCTGGAGACCCTGGCTGTCTGGCAGCAGGATCCACGGAGGCGGGCAGCCATTGAGGCGTCTGGCACGGAACGCATTGTTCGGGCCAGTCAACGCGAAGAGCACCAGAGAATTCGGAACATCCTCAAAAGCAGGCGCTATCAGAAAGACATCAACCGCTGGCGCTCGCTGGTGCGGGATGGCTCGATCGAGGATGCTGCCCGCCGCCTCAAGCGGAAACACATCAGGAAAGCCCTTGAGGAACAGATCGTCTTCCACGATCGTCTGCTTGGTACGCTGACCGTGGAATCGCCGGACAGCGACATCCACCGCGTCCGCAAGTCGCTCAAACGGATCCGTTACCTGATCGAGCTGGATCCTGAGCACCTGGCCGGCGGCATCCGTAAACTGAAGTCGCGCCAGAAACGCCTGGGTCAATTCCAGGATCGCCACGTTCAGGTGATCTTACTGGAAGACACCGTGGCTCCGGCACTGGAAGAACGCCAGTTGAACGCACTCAATGACCTTATAACCGAAGTGCGCGCCGAAAAGCTGGCAGCCCGTCAGCGTGTACTGGCACTGAAGCCGCTTGGTCAGCAGGCCTGACGTCAGGCCTCCTTAGCCAACTCCCGCAACACAAACTTCTGAACCTTCCCGGTCGAGGTCTTGGGCAGATCCTGGAAGCAGACCTTCTTCGGCACCTTGAAGCCCGCCAGGTGGCTGCGGCAGAACTCGATAATGGCCTCCTCTGTGACCTCCCCGGCCCCGGGTTTGAGGGCGATGAAAGCGCAGGGAGTCTCGCCCCATTTCTCGTCCGGGCGCGCCACCACAGCTGCCTCCATGACGTCCGGGTGCTTGTAGAGCGCACCTTCCACCTCGATGGTTGAGATGTTCTCGCCACCAGAGATGATGATGTCCTTGAGGCGGTCCTTGATCTCGATGTAGCCATCCTCGTGCCAGACGGCCAGGTCACCGCTGTGGTACCAGCCGCCCTTGAACGCTTTTTCCGTTGCCTCCGGGTTCTTGAGGTAGCCTTTCATGACAGTGTTGCCGCGCATACAGATCTCGCCGATGCTTTCGCCATCCTTGGGCACTGGCTCCAGGGTCTCCGAGTCCGCCACCATCAGGCCTTCCAGCGTCTGGTACCGCACGCCCTGGCGTGCCTTGATGGCTGTGCGCTCTTCCAGGGGCAGATCGTTCCATTCAGGTTTCCAGGCACACACGGTGACAGGCCCGTAAGTCTCGGTCAGCCCATAGACATGCGTCACTTCAATCCCCATCGCCTCGATGGCGCCAATAACGCTGGCCGGCGGTGCGGCGCCGGCGGTCATGGCCTGGACGGGGTGATCGATGCCCCGGCGCGCCTCCTCCGAGGCGGTCAGCAGCGTGTTCAGCACAATGGGCGCCCCGCACAGGTGCGTCACCTGGTGCTCGCGGATGAGTTCGAGGACCCTTTCCGCTTCCACCTTGCGCAGGCACACGTGAGTACCGCCGAGCGCCGTAACCGCCCACGGGAAACACCAGCCATTGCAGTGGAACATGGGCAGCGTCCAGAGGTAGATCGGGTACTCACCCATGGACCAGATCATCTGGTTGCCGACCACGTTCTCGTAGGCGCCACGATGGTGGTAGACCACCCCTTTGGGGTTGCCGGTGGTGCCGGAAGTGTAATTCAGGGAAATGGCATCCCACTCGTCTTCCGGCTGGGCCCATTCGAAATCCGGATCGCCCTCGCCCAGCAGGGTCTCATAGTCCAGGTCGCTGACCGGCTCGCCCTGCCCGAATTCCGGGTCATTCACATCCACCAGCAGGGGTGGCGCATCGAGCTTTGCCACCGCCTCCCGGATCACCGGCGTGAACTCCCGGTCCACGAGGAGCACCTGCGCCTCGCCGTGGTCAAGCATATAGGCAATGGCATCCGCGTCCAGGCGGATGTTAAGTGCGTTCAGGACGGCCCCGAGCGCTGGTACCCCAAAATGGCATTCAAGCATCTCGGGAATGTTCGGCAGCATCGCGGCTACCGTGTCACCACGACCGATCCCCCGGCGCTCAAGGGCAGAAGCCAGGCGCCGGCACCGTGTGAAAGTCGTCTGCCAGTCCCGGCGCAGATTGCCATGGATGACCGCCGTGCGCTCTGGATAGACACTCGCGGTGCGTGCGATGAAATCAACAGGTGACAGTGGGCTGTGGTTAGCCTCAGTCTTCGGCAGGTCCTGATCGTAGATCGATGTCATGGCAGTGGTCCCCGGAACGGTTGAGGTAAACGGATGGCTCGTACCCTGAACCTAACCTTCCCGGGGAACGAGGAGAATTAGACGATGGTAGAAGGGGGTGGTTTGCCCCTGCAGGGACAAAATCCACCTAGTTGGTGGGCTCGTCCTCCGCCTTGGGTCGCTCCACCAGCTCCAGGCGCCCAATCGAGTCCTTGGCCAGCGCCTCAATACTCTCCTTGGAGAAGGCATCCACCCGGATGGTGTCGTACATGGCGGCCATGGCCTCGGAGACCTGCTTGCGCTCGGAGTCGTCCAGCAGGTCCCGCTCCTGGGCCCAGTCGAGCAGTTCCTCACGCTGGTGGCCAAGCAGCATCTCGATGTCCTGGAGTTCGTCCGGGTCCGACTTGCGGATGGCATCGTTGATGCGCTTGCGAGCCGGCTCGGTTTCACGGGCCAGGCGCAGGGCATGGAGGATGCGGCCGACCGGGTCTTCCGGATCCTCGGTCTGATAGACGCCGCGTGGGATCCGCTCCTTGGCGCCGCCCTCCTTCACGATGCTCAGCGCCACGCGCTGCCCCAGCTGATCGTCCGGCTGACGCAGACGCACACCCAACGGGAACACCAGCACCTTCAGCGGCCAGCGCAGGGGTTTGACCGGGAAGTTGGTCACGGCCGCGTAGAGCGCTGTCTGGATATCGTAGAGGGAGCGCTGCAGGCTCCACTCAACCACATCCCGCATCTCCTCGTTATAACCCTCCTCATGCCACTGCTTGATGGAGGCGGAGGCGTAATAGAGCCCGACCAGGGCATCCGTCATGCGCCCGGTGAAGCGCTGGCGCCCCTTGAGGCTGCCCCCAAGGGTCAGCAGGCCCACATCGGTCAGCACCGAGAAGGCGGAGGCGAAGCGCGACAGCTGTTGGTAGTAACGCCGCAGTCCACCCTCACTGGGCACTGGCTGCACAAGGCCACCGGTCAGTCCCAAAACCAGGGAGCGCAGCACATTGCGGCTGGTATGGGCGATGTGGGCGAAGAAGACGCCGTCGAACTTCTGCACCGCCTTGCCGGAATCCTCCATGCCGGCGGCCTCGATCTCCTGCACGATGTAGGGATGGCAGCGGATCGCGCCCTGGCCGAAGACCATCAGGCTGCGGGTCAGGATGTTCGCCCCCTCGACCGTGATGGCAATGGGGATCGCCTGGTAGATTCGGGCCAGGAAGTTACGCGGCCCCTTGATGACGCCCCGCCCGGCCACCACGTCCATGGCGTTGGTCACAACCTTGCGCATCAGGTCCGTGTTGCGGTACTTGAGCAGCGCGGACGGCACCGAGGGCTTCACGCCGCGGTCCAGCATGCCCGAGGTGAAGAGCCTGGCGCTGTCCATCATCCAGGTGTAACCGGCCATGGGCTCCAGCGCTTCCTGGACCCCTTCGAAGTCGCTGATGGAGCGGCCGAACTGCTCGCGCACGGAAGCGTAGGAGCCGGTGGTCAGGCAGGCCATCTTGCCGCCACTGGTCCCCAGTGCCGGCAGTGAGATGGAACGCCCGATTGACAGGCATTCCAGCAGCATGCGCCAGCCCTGACCGATCATCTCGCGCCCGCCGATGACCTGATCCAGCGGAATGAACACATCCTCGCCCCAGGTCGGCCCGTTCATGAAGACGGTGTTCATTGGCAGGTGCCGCGGGCCGTGGTTCACGCCCTCGGTGTCCGCCGGCACCATCACCGTGGTTACGCCCAGGTCGTGTTCCTCACCCAGCAGGTGGTCCGGGTCATAGACCTTGATCGCCAGCCCGATCAGCGTGGCCACCGGCGCCAGGGTGATGTAGCGCTTGTTCCAGGTGACCTTCATGCCGAGCACTTCCTTGCCGTTCCAGTAGCCCCGGCAGATCACGCCCCGGTCCGGAATGGCGCCGGCATCCGATCCGGCCACGGGCGATGTCAGGGCAAAGCAGGGCACTTCGTCGCCCTTCGCCAGGCGCGGCAGGTAATACTGCTTCTGTTCATCCGTGCCGTAATAGGTGATCAGCTCGCCCGGGCCCAGGGAGTTCGGGACCATCACGGTGACCGCCGCGGAGACACCCCTGGAGGCGATTTTCATGACCACTTCGGAGTGCGCGGTGTTCGAGAACCCGAGCCCGCCGTGTTCCTTGTCGATCACCAGGCCGAAGAAACCCTTCTCCCGGATGAACTTCCAGGCCTCCTCCGGCAGGTCATAGCGCTCGTTGGTGATGGACCAGTCGTCCAGCATGGCGCAGAGCTCGTCCACGGGGCCGTCGATGAAGGCCCGCTCTTCTTCGGTCAGCTTCGGGTGCGGTAGATCCAGAAGGTGCTTCCAGTCCGGCCGGCCGGAGAACAGCTGGCCGTCCCAGTCCACGCTGCCGGCGTTGAGCGCCTGCTGTTCGGTGTCGGAGAGCGTTGGAAGCATGCCCCGGACCATGCCCAGAAGCGGGCTGCTGATGAGACTGCGCCGCAATGGGGATGGGATAATGACCACCAGTGTGCCCAGAAGCAGCACGGTTCCGATGAAGACACTCAGCCAGTGCCAGCTGTCCAGCCAGAAGCCAATGCCCGTGGCAACGACAAGCCCGGCGGCACCGAGCCACCAGTTCGCCCCGAGGTAGAGCAGAACCAGCCCGGCCAGCAGCAATAGAAGAACACTCATGATGGTCACCTCCTGTTTTCCGTGTTACCGCACCCTTGCGGTGGATACGTTCCACCATAAGCTCCCGGTGCAAGCTGGAAAAGGATTTTTCTCGACCGCCTTGCTTAACCTGATGACCGATGGGCACTAGAATGAGCGGAAAGCCGTAGCGGAAAGGATCTCGCCCCATGGCATGGTACGCCGTACAGCACAAGCCCGCGCAGGCGGAGCGCGCCCTGGCGAATCTGGAATACCAGGGAATCGAGTGCTTCTTCCCCCAGATCGATGTGGAAACCATCCAGCGCGGCAAGCGCTGCCTGCGCCGCGAGCCACTTTTCCGGGGGTACCTGTTCATCAACCTGGAGCTGACCGACCCGGTCTGGCACAAGCTCCGCTCCACCCGCGGTGTTGTCCGGGTCGTGAGCTTCGGCAACAAACCCGCCCCCATTGCCGATGAGATCATCGAGAGCATTCGCAAGGGGCTGGAATCTACGGCCGAGGCCGGTGGCATCCGTAAGGGCGACAGACTGGAGATTCTGGAAGGGCCCTTCCGGGGCCTGAACGCGGTCTTCCAGGAGTACGACGGAGAGACCCGGGCCATGGTCCTGATCGACTTCCTCCAGAAGCAGCACCGGGTGACCATGGACCTGGACCAGGTCCGCCCCGGATAGGGGCTGGTTCCTAGGCGGACACGCTGCGACCGCCGTCCACGTTCAGCACCTGCCCCGTGACATAGGGCGCATCACATACCAGCCAGGCCACGGCGCCGGCAATATCCTCCGCCTCGCCGGTCCGATGCAGGGGCACCTGGTCGAGGATGGCCTGCCTGGCCTCCGCGGGCATGGCATCACCGCCCTCGCCTTCCGGCCACAGGACCGCTCCCGGGGCGACTCCGTTAGCCCTTACCCTTGGGGCCATGTCCCGTGCCCAGGAGCGCGTCAGCGACGCCAGGGCGGCCTTGGTAGCACAGTAGACCGGGTGATCCGCCAGCGGGCGCTCGGCATGAACGTCGATCAGGTTGATGATGCAGCCATGCTGCAGCTTCAGCTCCTCCGCCAGAGCCTCCACCAGCAGTACCGGGGCGAGCAGGTTGGTTTCCACCAGCCGGCCCCACTGCTCCATACCCAATTCGCCCACGGGCGTGGGAAAGAACTCGGAGGCGTTGTTCACCAGCACATCCAGCCGGGACCAGTACTCGCGCGCTTCCCGGGCCAGCGCCCGGACCGCCTCGGGGTCCCTGAGATCCGCCTGGAGGGCCAGCGCTGAGCCCGCACGCTCTTCGTTGAGATCCGCAACCAGTGCCTCCGCGTCATGGGCCCGGTTGCGGTAATGCACCACCACCCGGTAGCCCCGAGCGTGCAGGGCCCTTGCCGTTGCCGCCCCCAGACGCCTTGCTGCGCCAGTCACCAGGGCCACGCCGCCGTGTTCACTCATCATCTGCCTCCCCATCAACCACCCGTTCAATCGTCTGTCGCCGTCGGGCCGTAATGGCCTCGCCCAACGCCTTGCCTTGGTAACCTTCCTTCATCAGGGCCTTGGGGTCCACAGCGACGGCCTGGGAGCGGGCTTCACGCACCTGGGCCGCAGCCTGTTCTTCCAGACCACAGGCCTCCATCACCAACAACAACAGCTCAAAGCGCTCCGGGCGTCGCCAGGCATCCGCCTTTTCCAGGAGCTGCTCCACCCAGTCCGCGCTCAACGGGAGTGGCCAGCGCGGCAATGCTGCCGAACTCACGGCAATATCCCGGCAGCTGTTGGGAACCCGCAGCCGTTCACTGAAGGCGTGAACGGTGTCCGCGTCCAGCATCGCGACCAGAGCGCCATAGCGCACCTCCGTGGTGTCACTGATGCCCACCGCACGCTCCAGGGCATCCAGTCCCCATCCCAGCACCTCGGCCGGGGCGACGATCTCCGGCATTACAACAGCCAGGGCCCCGCAGGCATCCAGTACCTCAAAGAAGACCCGGGGATGCGCCTCGTGAAGGGCCCGCCGGGTTTCCTGCCAGACGCGTTCAGGGACGAGGTGGTCGACTTCGCCCTCCGCCACCATGGAGCGCATCAGGGCCATGGTCTCCTCCGCCACCTCAAACCCCAGGGGGGCGAGACGCGCGGCGAACCGGGCCGTGCGCAGGATGCGCAGAGGGTCCTCGGCAAAGGCCGGCGAGACGTGGCGCAGCACCCGGTCGGCCAGATCCTGTTCACCGCCGAAGGGGTCCACCAGATGCCCCTCCGCATCACGGGCCATCGCGTTGACGGTCAGGTCCCGGCGTTTCAGGTCTTCCTCGAGGGTGACGTCCGGAGCGCTGTGCACCTCGAAGCCATGGTACCCATGGCCACTCTTGCGCTCGGTTCGGGCCAGCGCGTATTCCTCATGGGTCTCGGGATGCAGGAAGACGGGAAAGTCCGCCCCCACCTGCTTGTACCCGGCTGCCAGCATCTGCTCTGGCGTGGCGCCAACCACCACCCAGTCCCGGTCCTTCACCGCCTGGCCCAGAAGCCAGTCGCGCACCGCGCCGCCCACTTCGTAGACCTGCATCAGATGCCTCCCTCGAAACCGAGCTGCCGCCAGGCTTCATAGACCACTACCGCCGCCGCGTTGGAGAGGTTCAGGCTGCGTCGCTCCGGCACCATGGGTAGACGCAGCACCTGACCCTGGGGCAGCCCGGCCAGAACCTCGGCCGGAAGGCCCCGTGTCTCGGGGCCGAACATCAGGGTATCACCGGGCTGGTAGGCCACCTGGTAATGGCCGCTTGTGCCCTTGGTGGAAATACCGAACAAACGGCCCGCCCGGATGGGTTCCGCCTCCAGGAAGGCACTGTAGTCCTCGTGTACCTCCACTCTGGCGTACTCCCGATAGTCCAGACCGGCCCGTTTCATGCGCCGGTCGTCCAGTTCGAAGCCCAGGGGCCGGATCAGGTGCAGCCGGCAGCCGGTACTGGCCGCCAGCCGCATGATGTTCCCTGTATTGGGCGGGATCTCCGGCTCGTAGAGGGCGATGTTGAGCATTCAGCGCTCAACGGCCAGGGCCACGCCCATACCACCGCCGATGCACAGGGTTGCCAGACCACGCTGCGCGTCACGCCGGCGCATCTCGTGCAACAGGGTCACCAGGATTCGGCAGCCGGAGGCCCCGATCGGGTGACCCAGTGCAATGGCACCACCATTGACGTTCACGTTGGCCGTATCCCAGCCAAGGTCCCGGTTGACGGCAATGGCCTGGGCAGCAAAGGCCTCATTGGCCTCCACCAGGTCCAGCTGATCCACACCCCAGCCCGCGCTTTCCAGCGCACGGCGGGTTGCCGGGATCGGACCAGTACCCATGATTTCCGGTGCCACCCCGGCATTGGCGTAACCGCGGATGGTCGCCAGCGGCTCCAGACCCAGCTCCTGGGCCTTTTCGGCGGAACAGACCACCACGGCGGCGGCACCGTCGTTCAGTGCCGACGCATTCCCCGGCGTCACACCACCATCCTTCTGGAATGCCGGTTTGAGCCCGGAAAGCCCCTCGGCCGTCACGCCGGGGCGCGGGTTCTCGTCGGTATCCACCACTTTGGGCTCGCCCTTGCGCTGAGGAATGCTCACCGGAACGATCTCATCACTGAAGCGGCCGGCGTTGATGGCCGACTCCGCCTTCTGCTGGGAGGCAGCGGCGAACTCATCCTGCTCCTGGCGGGTGATGCTGTATTCGCGGGCGATGTTCTCGGCGGTCACGCCCATGTGGTAGTCATTGAAGGCGTCCCAGAGGCCGTCCTGGATCATGGAGTCGATCAGCTGCCAGTGGCCCATCTTCTGGCCGTTCCGGCTGTTCGGCAGCACGTGGGGAGCCTGGCTCATGCTCTCCTGGCCGCCGGCGATGATCAGATCCGCATCGCCACACCGGATCGCCTGGGTCGCCAGGTGCAGGGACTTGAGGCCGGAACCGCAGACCTTGTTGATGGTCATGGCGGGCACCGCCTCCGTCAGGCCACCTCCAATGGCTGCCTGGCGCGCAGGGTTCTGGCCAACACCGGCGGTCAGCACCTGCCCGAGAATCACCTCGTCGACCTGGTCCGAGTTGATGCCCGTTTCGCTCAGCAGCTGACGGATGACGGTAGCGCCAAGCTGGGCCGCGCTCTGGCCGGCCAGACTGCCCCCGAAAGTGCCCACGGCGGTACGGCGGGCCGCGGCGATGACAACATCACGCATGGTTGAATGCTCCTGTTTCCCTGTTTTGACCTCAAGTTTACCAGATGGCAGGCCGTTTCGACCTGTTACGGCATTGCACCGATCCTAGCGCCTGGATGAAAATAAACGCCTTTCAATTTCCCGCACCTGTTCTGAGGAAGGATCCAACGTGAGCGAGCACATTGTCTGGCACGACCACAAGATCTCGCGGACCGAGCGCGCCAGCATCAAGCACCAGCACCCCTGCCTGCTGTGGTTCACCGGCCTCTCTGGGTCTGGCAAGTCCACCATTGCCAACGCGCTGGACGTGGCGCTCTACCATGAGGGCTACCACACCTTCCTGCTGGACGGCGACAACGTCCGCCATGGCCTCAACCGGGACCTGGGCTTTTCCAACGAGGACCGGGTGGAGAACATCCGCCGCATCGGGGAAATCAGTAAACTCTTCGCGGATGCAGGGCTGATCGTGCTCAGCGCCTTCATCTCCCCCTTTGGCAGTGACCGGCGCCTGGTGCGCAACATGTTCCCGGCCGGTGAGTTCATCGAGGTGTTCATGGACACCCCGCTGGCCACCTGCGAGGAACGCGACCCCAAGGGCCTCTACCGCAAGGCGCGCAGCGGCGAGATCCATGATTTTACCGGTATCGACTCCCCCTATGAGGCGCCGGCGCACCCGGAAATCACACTCGACACGTCACACCTGAGCGTCGACGCCTGCGTGGACAACCTGCTCTGCTACCTCAAGGAGCGCGATCTGCTCAAGCCCGGGAGCGACACCTGACCATCATGGAATGGGACGCGGCATTCACCCTCGCCACCCTGGCAACGGTCCTGGGGACCCTGATCTTCACACGCCTGTCCGCGGATCTGGTCCTGATGACAGCACTTGCCGCCATGCTGATCCTGGGCATCCTCACGCCTGCACAGGCCCTGGCCGGCTTCTCGAATCCTGGCGTGATCACCATTGCCACTCTTTACGTGGTTGCCGCCGGCCTCAAGGAGACTGGCGCCATCCAGTGGCTGGCCCGCCACCTGCTCGGCCACCCGAAAGGCACCTGGCGGGCCCAGGCACGCCTGGTTGCCCCCACGGGCCTGATGAGCGCCTTCATGAACAACACGGCCGTGGTGGCCATGTTCATCCCGGCCGTTCAGGACTGGGCCCAGCGGCTGGGCATCCCCGCCTCCCGGCTGCTGCTGCCACTGAGCTATGCCGCCATCCTGGGCGGCACCTGCACGCTGATCGGCACCAGCACCAACCTGGTGGTGGACGGCCTGCTGCAGTCCCGCCTCGACATCCAGCTGGGCCTGTTTGAACTGGCCTGGGTTGGTGTACCGCTGCTGTTGATTGGCGGCACCTTTCTGGTGCTTTTCGCCAACCGCATGCTGCCTGATCGCGGCGGCATCACCGAAGACCTCGACGCCGTCCGGGAATACGGCGTGGAAGTGGAAGTGGACGAAAAAGGTCCCCTGGCAGGTAAAACCGTTGCAGAAGCCGGTCTCCGGGCCCTGAATTACGGGTACCTCACGGAGATCGAGCGCGATGGCCACATTATCTCACCCGTCGAACCCGGGCGGGACCTGCACGGCGGTGACCGCCTCTACTTCGTGGGCGCCCCGGAATGCGCCAGCGAGCTGCGCCGGATCCAGGGGCTGATACCGGCCAACGCCAATGTCCAGAAGCTGGAGCTGGCCAATCACCAGCGCTGCCTGGTGGAAGTTGTCCTCGGGCAAGAATTCGCCGGGCTCGGACAGACCGTGCGCGAGAGCCGCTTCCGTTCCCGTTTCAATGCCGCCATCCTCTCGGTCTCGCGCGAGGGCAAGCGGGTCAACGGCAAGCTGGGCGATATCCGCCTGCGAATGGGCGATACCCTGCTGCTGGAAGCCAGCCACGAGTTTGTGGAGCAGTACCGCTTCCGCCGCGACTTCCTGCTGGTCAGCGCGCTCAACGACTCCACACCCCCGGATTTCAGCCGCGCGCCGGCAGCACTGGCGGTTCTCGCCGGCATGGTCGTAGTCAGCGCCAGTGGCCTGCTCAGCATCATGGAAGCCGCCTTCCTCGCCAGCGGTACCATGATCCTGTTCGGCTGCACCAGTGCCTCCCGGGCCCGCCGAAGCCTCGACCTGCCAGTGCTGGTCATCATCGCCTCGTCCTTTGCCCTGGGTAACGCCATGGAAGAGACCGGTGCCGCCCAGTTGGTTGTGGGCAGCATCCTGGGCAGCGATGACCTCTCGCCCTGGTTTGCCCTGGCGGTTGTCTACCTGCTGACCGCGCTGTTCACCGAGGTCATCACGAACAACGCCGCCGCCGTCCTGATGTTCCCCATCGCCCTGGCGGTTTCGGAACAGCTCGGCGTCAACTTCCTGCCCTTTGCCATCGCGGTCATGTTCGCCGCCAGCGCCAGCTTCATTACCCCGCTCGGCTACCAGACCAACCTCATGGTCTACGGTCCCGGCCGTTACCGGTTCACGGACTACATGCGCATGGGGATTCCTCTCAGCCTGTTGGTCGCGGCAACCGCCATTACCCTGATTCCCCGGGTCTGGGGATTCCATGGCTAAGCATCCTTATGGAACCGTAAGCAGGCGACTTCCGTCAGCCTTGTTATACTATTGCGAATGTGACGCCCATAACCCCATGAAACAGGTTGTCATCCTGCCCTACAGGGAAGCCTCATGAAGCAACGTCTCCAGTCCATCCTGCGTCATCTGTTCGCCCAGTTCGCGGGCCTGGAAAGACCCCAGAAGCGCGTCATTTCTGTATTTTCGGACCTCTTCTTCATCCTGTTCTCACTCTGGGCGGCCTTCTCCCTGCGCTACGAGACCTTCTTCATGGTCGATACGCCCGGGTATGCGGCGCTGTTCGGGATCACCGCAATCACCACCGCCTTCCTTTTTGCCCGGCTTGGGCTCTACCGGGCTGTTATCCGCTACCTGAGCGAGCGCGCCCTGGTTACGGTGCTGGCAGGTGTTGCAGGCTCGGCACTGCTGCTGATCGCAACCGCGTTCCTCTTCCAGGTGGACCTTCCCCGGTCGGTGCCGGTGCTCTATGGCGCGCTGACCTTCCTGTTCGTAACGGGGACCCGATTCAGCGTTCGGACACTGCTTAACAGGCCGCGCCACCTGAGCAAGATGCCGGTCATTATCGTGGGTGCGGGTGAGACCGGCCTGCAGCTGGCCTCGGCGCTCACCCAGGGCGTCGAGTATCGGCCCATAGCCTTCGTCAGCCTGGAGCCAGACAACCATAGGACCACCATCAACGGCCTGCCTGTCTATGACCTTGAGCACGCCCGGCGGGCAGTTCACAAGCACCAGGCTGAACGCATGCTGCTGGCCATCGATGAACGCGCCGAGGTCGACCGTCGCAAGCTCCTGGAAACACTGGAAACCCTGCCCATCCCGGTCCAGACCGTGCCCTCCGTCACGGAACTGGTCACCGGCCGCGCCCGGATCAGTGATGTGCGTGATCTCGATATTGATGACCTGCTGGGGCGGGATCCGGTGCGTTACCGCAATGAGGAGGTTGCCGAATCACTGAGCGGCCGGGTGGTTATGGTGACCGGGGCTGGCGGCTCCATCGGCTCCGAGCTCTGCCGACAGATCATCAGGCAGCAGCCGCAGGCCCTGGTGCTTTTCGAGCAGTCGGAGTTCGCCCTCTACAGCGTGGAACGGGAACTGCGGATCATCTGCGAGAACGAAGCGCTGGATATCCCCATCCACCCCCTGCTGGGCAGCGTCACCCATCGACGCCGCTGTGAGAGCATCATGCGCGGCTTCGGGGTCCAGATTGTTTACCACGCCGCAGCCTATAAACATGTGCCGCTGGTTGAACAGAATGTGATCGAAGGGGTGCAGAACAACGTCTTCGGTACCTGGTATACAGCGGAATCCGCAATCGCGGCGGGCGTCGAGAAATTCGTGCTCATCTCCACCGATAAGGCGGTACGCCCCACCAACGTCATGGGCGCGAGCAAGCGCCTCGCCGAACTGGTTCTCCAGGGTCTGGCGCGCCGCCAGTCCGACACACTCTTCTCCATGGTCCGGTTCGGAAACGTACTGGGCTCCTCCGGGTCCGTCGTTCCCCTGTTCCGGGAGCAGATCCGCAATGGTGGGCCGGTGACCGTGACCCACCCGGACATCATCCGATACTTCATGACCATCCCCGAGGCCAGTCAGCTCGTGCTCCAGGCCGGGACCATGGGCGAAGGGGGCGAGGTGTTCGTGCTGGACATGGGAGAACCCGTCCGTATTGCGGATCTCGCGCGGCGCATGGTCCACCTGATGGGCCTGACGGAAAAGCACGACGACAATCGCCACGGAGACATTGAAATCGTATACACCGGCCTGCGGCCCGGTGAGAAGCTCTACGAAGAGCTGCTGATCGGGGATGACCCACAGGGCACACGCCACCCCCGGATCATGAAGGCCCGTGAAACCGACATGAGCTGGGAAGACCTGGAGTCACTGCTGGAGCAGCTGATGCTGGCCAGCCGTGGGTTCCAGTGTGATCGGGTCGTGGACCTGCTCCACACTGCGCCTACGGGCTACCACCCAACGGACGATGTGTCCGACCTGGTCTGGCAGAACGGCGGCGAAGAGGCCCTGAACATGAGCGAAGGCATCGACATCAACCGCACCCTCCGCCACATCTTCGAGTAAGGCATCAGCCCCGCGTCGACGCCTGCCGGCGATAGGCGAAGCGGCGCCACAACCACTCGGCAGGCCCGGTTCGCCAGTACCGCAGCCACAAGGGCGCAATCACCAGCAGTCCCAGCCAGACCGCCAGAACGAACTGGAGCTGAGCAAGCCGGGGCGTCGCCTCGAAACGCCCGCTGGTATAGAAGAACGCGGTTCCCAGCACCGAGCACAGCAGATAGGCGCTGAGCGCGACCTTCCCCAGCGCCCTGAGCCTCTCCGTCAGGCCGCTCATGACGCCGCGCCCAAGCGCCAGCATCACCAGCGACGCCCACCCCAGCGACACCAGTGGGCCGCCCCAGAGGTTGAACTGACGACCCGCATACAGGGTGGTCCCCATGCTCCAGTCGTTTGTCATATTGTAGAGAACACCCCACTGGCACAGGGGAATGCCCACCCCGAAACCCAACAGTGCAAGCCGGCGGTAGGGGGATTCCGGCCAGTTGCCGGAGAAGAACCCGGCCCGGTACAACGCCATTCCCACCAGCATCAACGCCAGCACGCGCCACCCGGACTCCGTCAGCATCATACTGGGCCAGCTTTCCAGCAGGACCATGACGCGGTGCTCGAACTGGGCCAGCCAGCCACCACGGTAGGCCTCGATCTCTTCCTGAACCATGGCGGAATCAGCTGTCCAGAACTGCGCCTTGAACGCCTGGTATTCTTCTGCTGGGATCCAGTTTAGAGCCCCGGTCATCATCAACGCGAAGCCAAGGGGCACGGCGTAGAACAACAGCGCCCACCCCAGAAGCCGGGACGGCGGGAGGTGCCGGAAGCGTGCGGCCACCAGCCCCACCAATGCATACATCAATAGAATGTCGCCATACCAGATCAGCACCAGGTGCCCCAGCCCGATGACCGCCAGCGCTGCCATACGGCGCCGGATCACCCTGTCTGCCGGCAAGCCCCCGGCAGACAGCCGGTCACCCTGGATCGCCAGCCCCGCACCAAAAAGGGCCGCCAGCAGGGGCATGAAGCTGTATTCGAACAGCAGATGGGATACGAACCAGACCCAGAATTCAGCGCCCTCAAAGCTGCCTGTAACCCCGGGATTGATCTGGGCCGTGGAGACTTCGGCGAAAGCCCGGACGTTGATCACGAGGATGCCGAGTATGGCGAATCCACGCAGTACATCGAGGCTGGCCAGGCGGTTGGGGGTCTGTGACATGGCCCCAATTCTGATGGCCGCTCACCCGGTGTCAAATATTTCCCGCCCAAGGCGGGATCAGGTACCCTTTCAGGAATGCTGCTCACCAAACTCATCGCCGCCCTGCTCAGCCCCCTGCCTCTGGTTGGCCTTATCCTGCTGGTGGCCTGGGTCATGCGTTGGCTGAACCGCACCCGACTGGCTGCCACCGCCACATGTCTGGCCGTGGCCCTGTTCCTGGTCTTCTCCGTCGAACCATTGGCACGATATCTGATTCTGCCCCTGGAGAACCGCTACGAAGCCATCACCCAGCCGGAAGCCTTCCAGAACGTCCGCTGGATACTGGTGCTGGGCTCCAGCGCCTCTGAGGATGCGGATGCACCACCCACGACGCGTCTCAGTGGCATTGCGAGCCTGCGGCTGGCGGAAGGACTGCGCCTCCAGAACGCCCTTCCCGAAAGCACGCTGATCCTCTCCGGAGGCAGTGTCTTCGGGGATGCCCCCAGCGCCACGGTCATGAGCCGGGCGGCGATCGCCATGGGTGCCGACCCGGACCGCCTGCGCATTCACCCCAACCCGCTGAACACGCGCCAGGAGGCGGAGTTCATGCGCGAGGCCGTGGGTGATGCACCTTTCCTGCTGGTCACCTCCGCCTCGCACATGCCCAGGGCCATGATGCTCAACCGCAAGGCGGACCTGAATCCGATCCCCGCCCCCACGGCGCGTCGCACCTCCGGAAACGTGGTCATGAGTGATCCCGCCTTCTGGCTCCCTTCCGCGCGGGCACTCGAGATAAGTGAAAGCGCGATGCACGAATACATGGGCATTGCCTGGGCCTGGCTCAGGGGGCATATCTGAAATGCCCCGGGCGATGATCAGCCGGCCACTTATGCTCCTTGGCGCCTGCGTGCTGAGTGGCACGACCCTGGCCGGGAAAACCTTCCCGCCCAAGGCCATTGCCGAGTGGGAACACCACAGCTTCAGCGGTGAAACAGACTACGAGCTGGTCACCGTGGATGGCCGCAAGGCGGTCCGCGCCACCTGTGAAGGCGACTCCGCCTCGGGCCTGTATCTCGAGGAACCGATCGATCTCGATGAAACCCCCATCATCGAGTGGCGCTGGCGGGTGGACTCCGTCTACAGCGATATCGACGAGCGCTCCCGTGAAGGCGACGACTTCCCCGCCCGGATCTACGCCGTCCATGAACCCACCTGGCTGCGCTGGAAAACACGGGCACTCAATTATGTCTGGGCCAGCAAAGAACCAGAGGGCAGCAGCTGGGACAACCCCTTCCAGTCACGGGCCCGGATGGTCGCAGTGGCTTCTGGCCCGCCGGAGGAGGACGCGCAGTGGCACACGGTCACGCGGGATCTGCGAAAAGACTTCCAGCGTCATCACGGCGAAGTGCCGGAGCGCATCACGGCCCTGGCCATCATGACCGACTGTGATAACCACGGCGGCAGCACCCGTGCCTGGTACGGGCGGATCCGACTCAAGAGCGCCGACGACAGTTTTGCGGACTGAGTCACAATCGGGCATGATGCGGATCATGACATCCGCCAATGGCAAAAGAATCCATCGCATGCCCCTATTCCTGGCCTTCGCTGTCACACTCCTCACCCTCGCCGGCTGTTCCGAGGAACCCGCCTTCTCCGGCGGTGGCAAAGAATTCTATGAGCAGCCGGCATGGGCCGATTACCGCGAGCGGGCCAGAGACAATGGCCACGAACCCGGCCTTTCGGACTGGGAACACGTCCCCGAACTGACACCGGAGGAATCCCTTGAGGCCTGTGATGAAGCCAGGGGCGCGGTGGAAAACTGGGCGGAGTCACGTGATCTGGTTGGGGCTGACCGCAGTGAACGGCTACAGATCGATATGCGCACCCGTCAGGAGGCCGACGGCAGTGTCACGGGCCTGCTCCAGCGCTGGGGGTTCCGGGATGATGCGGTTGCAGGCGTCGACCACCGCCTCCGGCTGACGGAAAGCGCCGGATGCTGGGAGGTCGAACGTGTTGAGGCCCGCCACTACTGCCGCCGTGGGCTTGAGGACGGGCGCTGCCGCTGAACGCGGATCAGTGGCTCTGCTGCGGCTCCGCCTCGCCCGCCTGCTCCTGGCGGCGGCGTTCCAGCGCCTGCTGGTAGATGGCATCGAAGTTCACCGGCGCCAGCATCAGGGGCGGGAAGCTGCCCTTGCTGACCAGCGTGTCGATGGACTCGCGCGCATAGGGGAAGAGCACGTTGGGGCAGTAGGCGCCCAGCATCTGACCCTGCCGGCCCTCATCAAAGTTGCGCACCACGAAAATACCCGCCTGCTGCACTTCCACGATGTAGGCTGTCTTCTCGCCGATCTTCGCGGTCAGCGTCAGTGACAGCACCACTTCGTACTGGCCATTCCCGACAGAGGTGTGGCTGGTGTTGAGGTCCATGCTGACCTCGGGCTTCCACTGCTCCTGGAAGATGGTCGGCGTGTTGGGCGCCTCGAAGGAGCTGTCCTTGATGTAGACGCGCTGCAGCGCGAACTGCGGCTGATTCTCATCGCCCTGCTGGCCGCCCGCGGCGCCAGCCTGTGTGTCGTTGTTCTCGGCCATTGCGTTATTCCTGTCTATTGTTGCTGCCCGGGCCGGCGAGCCCGGTCTGCCAAATCACCAGTGCTCTCACTTGGTAACCGGGAGGTTGGCGTTACGCCACTCCATCATGCCACCGGTCAGTCGGGCCAGCTGCAGTTCCTCGCGGTTGGGCACCTCTTTCACGGCCATGCCGGAATGCTGGCCCGCCTTGTCCACAAGGATAATCAGTTTGTCCTTGTGTTTCCGGAGCTGGTTCCCACTTTCCTTAAGCTTCGCCATGGGAATGTGCTCCGCGCCCCGGATGTGGCCTTCGGAATATTCTTTCTTTTCCCGCACATCCACCACCACGGCCTCCTCACGGTTGAGCATGAGCACGGCCTCCTGCGGCGCCACCTTGCGCCCGGCGCGGCTGCTTTCCACCCAGAAAAGCGCCAGCAGCAACGCAAAGAATACACTGACCAGGATCCAGTGATTGACGACAAACTCGAATAGTTGTTGGATCATTCTCCGCCACACCTGTGTCCGGGCCGGATCGGCCCTGTTCGTTCAGCGGCGATTATACACAGGGCCCGGGAGCGACGACAGGTGCGCCAATGGCGAGTGCGCCCGCAATCAGGTTAGAATCGGGCCTTTTCAGGCAACCCGGAACCCGAGCATGAGTGACAGACGTCAGACAACCGCGCTCATTATCATGGACGGCTGGGGCCAGCGTGAGCCCACCGACGACAACGCCGTCAGCCTTGCCAACACCCCGGTCTGGGACCGGCTCTGGGCGGAATGTCCGCGCGCGCTCCTGAACACCAGCGGCCTGGCGGTGGGGCTGCCCGAAGGCCAGATGGGCAACTCCGAGGTCGGTCACATGAACCTGGGCGCCGGCCGCGTGGTCTACCAGAGCCTGACCCGCATCAGCCGCGATATCGAGAACGGCACCCTGGCGGAAAACCCGGCGCTCGGCGGCGCCATCCGGGGCGCGATCGCGGCGGACGGCGCCGTCCATGTGATCGGCCTGCTGTCGCCCGGTGGCGTGCACAGCCACGAGGATCACCTGCTCGCCGCCTGCCGTATGGCCATGGAACAGGGCGCCCGGTACGTCTACATCCACGCCTTTCTGGACGGCCGGGATACACCACCGCGAAGCGCAAAGGCATCCCTGGAGAAAGCCGACCGGGTCCTGCGGGACGCCGGTGTTGGCCGCATTGCCTCGGTGATCGGGCGTTACTTCGCCATGGACCGTGACAACAACTGGGATCGCATCGAAAAGGCCTACAACCTGCTGACCCTGGGCGAGGCGGAACACCGCTCCGACTCCGCCGCGGCCGCACTGGAAGCCGCCTATGAGCGAGGGGAGGACGACGAGTTCGTAGCCGCCAGCGTAATCGCGGCCGAGGGCGAGGCGCCGGTGACCATAGACGATGGCGACGCTGTCCTGTTCATGAACTTCCGCGCCGATCGCGCCCGTCAGCTGGCCCACGCCTTCGTGGATCAGGACTTCAGCGGTTTTGCCCGGCGCAGCGAGCCGCGCCTGTCCGACTTCGTGATGCTCACGGAATACGAGTCCAACCTGGACACCAGCTGCGCCTATCCGCCCGAGTCCCTGCCCAACATGCTGGGCGAATACGCCAGCAACCAGGGGCTGAAGCAGCTGCGCATCGCGGAGACCGAGAAATACGCCCACGTCACCTTCTTCTTCAACGGTGGCCGGGAAGAACCCTTCCCGGGAGAAGACCGCATCCTGGTCCCCTCCCCCAAGGTCGCCACCTACGACCTGCAGCCCGAAATGAGTGCTCCGGAGGTTACGGATCGCCTGGTCGAGGCCATCAACAGCGGCCAGTACGACCTGGTGATCTGCAACTACGCCAATGGCGACATGGTCGGGCATACCGGCAGCATTGAAGCCGCCACCAAGGCCGCCGAGGCGGTGGACGAGAGCGTCGGTCGGGTTCTGGAAGCCCTCAGGGCCAACGGGGGCCAGGCGCTGGTCACTGCCGACCACGGCAACTGCGAGCAGATGCGTGACCCGGCAACAGGCCAGCCGCATACCGCCCACACGACCCTGCCGGTCCCGCTGGTCTACGTCGGTGACCGGAAGCTCAGCCTGCGGGACGGAGGCGCGCTCTGCGACATAGCCCCCTCCCTGCTCAGCCTTCTGGATCAACCCCAGCCTGCGGAAATGACCGGCCAGACTCTGATCCAGATCGGGGCCTGATATGCGCCGCGCCGTTCTGGCGATCCTGCTCGGGACGGCGCTCGCGGCCCCGGCGCAGGAGGACGAGCAGGCCGCACGGGAGCGCCTGGACGAGGTCAAACAGGCCATCGAGTCGGTGTCGCACTGGCTCGAGGATGCCCGCGCCGACGAGGACGCTCACCTGACCCGCCTGCGCGAGGCCGAGGAGGCCGTGGCCCGCAGTCAGCGCCGACTGAACCGGATCAACTCGGAAATCGACGGACTGGACGACGAACTCGCCGACCTGGAACAGCGTAACCGCGAGCTTGAATCCGATGCGGACCGCGGCCGGGAAACCCTGCGGGAGGTGGTCCGTTCCGCCTGGCGCCAGGGGGACCAGGCCGCATTGCGCCTGTTCCTCTCGCAAGAGGACCCCGGCAAAGCCGCCCGCCTGCTCCAGTGGCACCAGCAACTGGGCGACCACACACAGCAACAACTCGCGGAGCTCAGTGACACACTGAAAGCCCTGGAAGAGAGCCGCCAGGAAACAGAAGCCACCCGCGAACGCCTCGCCTCCAAGCGGAAAGAGTCCCGCGAGCAACAGGATAAACTGCAGCAGCGCCAGAGTGAGCGTGAACAGCGCCTGGCCGAGCTGCGCCAGCAGATCGAGAAGCGTGAAAGCAAGCTCTCGTCACTGCGTGAGGACCGCGAGCGCCTGGAAGACCTTGTCCAGGAGATGACCGAGTCGATCTCCAGCATCGAGGCCCCGGGCGATGTCCGGCCATTTTCGGAACTGCGTGCTAAACTGCCTTGGCCGGTGGATGGTGACGTCAGCAACCATTTCGGGGATGCCGTCGGCAACAGTGGCATGCAGGCCAACGGCATCCGCATCCGCGCCGATGAGGGAACCCCGGTGTCAGCCGTCCATTACGGGCGCGTTGTCTTCGCCAACTGGTTGCGCGGGTTCGGGCTCATGATCATCATAGATCATGGCAATGGCTTCATGAGCCTGTACGGTAACAATGACACCCTGAGCCGGTCGGCCGGCGAATGGGTCCAGGCCGGAGAAACCATCGCCCGCGCAGGCAACAGCGGCGGGCGCTCGAAGACCGGCCTTTATTTTGAGATACGCCGCAATGGCCAGCCGGAAAACCCCGAAGACTGGCTCGAATAGCACGGAACAGGAACGCAGCGCCCATGCGACACAGTCCCCAGAACACCATGACCGCCCTCTGCCTGAGCCTGGCGCTGACGCTTACCGCGTTCAGCAGCGTCGCCTCGGAGCCCATGGAAGGTGACAGCGAGGGTCCGACACCGGACATCGAGAGCGAGGCACCCGTTGACGACCAGTCCGAAGAGCTCGAGGTCCAGCTTGCTGACCCTGAGAAACAGCTGCCGCTGGACGAGCTGCGCAAGTTCACAGAGGTGTTTGAGCGGATCAAACGGGGCTATGTCGAGGAAATCAGCGACAAGGAACTTCTGAACAAGGCCATCGAGGGCATGCTCTCAGGCCTTGACCCTCATTCCGCCTACCTCAAACCCGAGGCGTTTTCCCAGCTTGAGGAAAGCACCTCCGGTGAATTCGGGGGTCTGGGGATCGAGGTCGGCATGGAGGATGGTTTCGTGCGTGTGATCTCCCCGATCGACGGGACGCCCGCTCAGGAAGCGGGCATTCAGGCGGGCGACATGATCATCGAGATTGATGGCACGCCGGTTAAAGGCATGAGCCTCGAGGAAGCCGTCAAGGAGATGCGCGGCGAGCCGGGCTCGGAGATCACCCTCAGCATTGGGCGGGACGGCGAAAGCGGCCCCATCGAGGTAACCATCGAACGGGCCGTGATCGAAGTCGACAGCGTGCGCTCGCGCATGCTCGACCCGGGTTACGGCTACATCCGTATCAGCCAGTTCCAGCAGAACACAGGCAAGGAATTTGAGGCTGCCTACGAAGACCTGGTGAACAATAACGGTGATGAACTCGATGGCATTGTGCTGGATCTGCGGAACAACCCCGGCGGCGTGCTCGAGGCCGCCGTGGATGTGGCGGATGCACTGATCGACGAAGGTCGCATTGTCTACACCAAGGGCCGTATCGAGAGCAGCCAGCTGAGCTTCGACGCCAGTGACGGGGACATGGCGGAAAGCGTGCCCATCGTGGTGCTGATCAACTCCGGCTCGGCGTCAGCCTCGGAGATCCTCGCCGGCGCCCTCCAGGACCAGCGCCGGGCCGTGGTCATGGGTACCAAGTCCTTCGGCAAGGGCTCCGTCCAAACGGTGATGCCGCTGGGTGACAACCATGGGATCAAGCTCACAACCGCCCGCTACTACACGCCGGACGGGCGCTCCATCCAGGCCAAGGGCATCGAGCCGGACATTGAAGTGCGCCCCGCCGAACTGCGTGACGTGGAGGCCGCGCGCCAGTTCAGCGAGGCGGACCTGCCCGGTCACCTCGAGAACGGTCAGGCCGACGAGATGGAGAACACTGGCGACGAGGAGAGCGAGGAGGAAGAGCAACGTCGTGACTACCAGCTGCGCTCGGCACTGAACCTCCTCAAGGGCATGCGGATCCTCAACCCGGAACAGGGCCGCGTCCCCAAATCCGAATCCTCCGGGGACAACGGTGATTCAGAGGACTGATACGCGCATGCGGTCTGCGGTCATCCTCGCACTCAGCGTGCTGTTCCTGGTGGGCTCGGGCCCCGCAGCCAGCCAGGGACCTCCCCCGACCATCGCCATCATCATTGATGACCTCGGCCTCAACAGGGAGGCCGGGGAACGGCTTCTGGCGATGGAGCAGCCCCTGACGCTGGCCTTCCTGCCACATCGGCCCTATACCCGGGCCCAGGCCAGCACGGCTACCGACAGCGGCAAGCAGGTTATCCTGCACGCCCCCATGGCCAACGAGGCCCGTATCGGCCTGGGTCCGGGCGGCCTGGCGGCCGATATGTCCCGTAAGGAAGTCCAGACCACGCTGCGCAGCGCGCTCGACGCAGTGCCCGGCGCCACTGGGGTCAACAACCACATGGGCAGCCTGCTTACTCGGGTGGAGGAACCCATGGGCTGGGTAATGGACGAACTGGCGGGGCGGAACCTGCTGTTCATCGACAGCCGCACCACGGCGGAAACGGTCGCTAAAACCACAGCTGTTTCGAAGGAAATACCGGCCATGAGCCGGGATGTGTTTCTGGACAACGAGCGGGATTCGGCCAGCATCCACCGGCAGTTTCGCCTGCTTCTGAGACAAGCGCGGGAGAAGGGCACCGCTATCGGCATTGCCCACCCGTATGAGGAAACCCTGGATTACCTTGAGGCGGTACTTCCGGAACTGGACCGGCATGGCTACGCGATTGCCACGGTCAGTACGGTCTGGTCCATGCGCAACGACAACCAGCCACCTTTCCCGGATCTGCCGGACCCGCGACTGGTCCAGAAACAGGATTGAGCGCGATCAGCGCATCGTTATCCCGTGATCGCGCATGTAGTCCTTGGCCTCGGCAATGGTGTATTCCCCGAAGTGGAAAATGGAGGCCGCGAGCACCGCATCAGCGCCGCCTTCCAGCACACCATCCACCAGATGCTGCAGGTTACCCACGCCCCCTGAGGCGATCACCGGTACCGGTACCGCATCACTGATGGCACGGGTCAGGCCCAGGTCAAAACCACTCTTGGTGCCGTCCCGGTCCATGCTGGTCAGCAGGATCTCGCCGGCCCCGTAGTCAGCCATCCGTTGGGCCCATTCGACCGCGTCCAGCCCGGTGGCGTTACGGCCACCATGGGTGAAGATTTCATAACGCGGCGCCTCGCCCTCGCCACTGACACGCTTGGCATCAATGGCCACGACAATGCACTGGGAGCCGAAGCGCTCGGCGGCCTCGCGCACGAATTCGGGGTTGTGGACGGCGGCGGTGTTGATGCTGACCTTGTCCGCACCGGCATTGAGCAGGTTGCGGATATGGCCCACATGGCGCACGCCGCCGCCCACGGTCAGCGGGATGAACACCTCGCCGGCCATGCGCTCCACCGTTTCATAAGTGGTGTCCCGGCTCTCGTGGCTGGCGGTGATGTCCAGGAAGGTGATCTCGTCGGCCCCGGCCTCGTTGTAGCGCCGCGCAATCTCGACCGGATCACCGGCGTCACGGATCTCGACGAAGTTCACCCCCTTCACCACGCGGCCCTTGTCCACGTCCAGGCAGGGAATAATACGGCGCGCCAGGCTCATGAGGACCCCACCGAGTCGCAGTAGCGCTGGGCCTCGGCCACATCCAGCGTGCCCTCGTAGATGGCACGGCCCGTGATGGCGCCGGCGATGCCGGAACTGGCCACCTGGGCCAGGGCCCGCACATCCACCATGCTGGAGACGCCGCCGGAGGCGATCACGGGGATGGAAGTGGATTCCGCCAGGCGGCGGGTAGCGTCCACATTCACGCCTTCCATCATGCCGTCGCGGGCGATGTCGGTGTAGACAATGGCATCCACGCCGTCATTGGCGAAGCGCTGGGCCAGGGTCGTGGCCTCCACACTGGAGGTCTCGGCCCACCCCTCGGTGGCGACCATGCCGTCACGGGCATCCAGGCCCACAATGATGTGGCCCGGATGGGCGTGGCACATGGCGGTCACGAAATCCGGCTCGCGTACGGCCTGGGTACCGATGATGACCCACTGCACGCCCGCGTCCAGGTAGGCCTCGACCACCTCCCGGGAGCGGATACCGCCGCCGATCTGGATCGGCAGGTCCGGGTACGCGCGCGCGATGGCGCGGATGATGCCGTCGTTGACCGGCTTGCCCTCGAAGGCGCCATTGAGGTCCACCAGATGCAGGCGGCGGGCGCCGGCTTCCACCCAGCGACCGGCTACTTCCACCGGATCCCGGGAGAAGACCGTGGAATCTTCCATGCGCCCCTGGCGCAGGCGCACGCATTCACCGTCCTTGAGGTCAATGGCGGGTATGATCAGCATCAGAGAGAACCGTCCCAATCAATGAAGTTTCGAAGAAGCTGGAGCCCGGCGTCGTGGCTCTTTTCCGGGTGGAACTGCACCGCGAACAGGTTGGGTGCGGCCACTGCGGCGGCCAGGTCGACGCCGTAATGGCAGCGACCAGCGAGGTTGGCGTTACCCTCGGCCTCCACGTAATAGCTGTGCACGAAATAGAAACGGGTGCCGTCAGCAATGTCACGCCAGAGCGCCGGCGCCGCTGTCTGGAAGACCTGGTTCCAGCCCATGTGGGGCACCTTGAGGCGCTGCCCGTCCTCAGTGAGGTCATGGCCGAAGAACCGGACGCTGGCCGGCAGCATGCCGATTCCCTCGGTGCCCTCATTCTCCTCGCTGGCCGCCATCAGCGCCTGCATGCCCACGCAGATGCCGAGCAGTGGTTTCTGCTCCACCGCCTCGCGCACCCAGTCGTCCACCCCCAGACGGCGGATCTCAGCCATGCAGTCCCGCATGGCCCCGACGCCCGGGAGGATCACGCGGTCCGCCGCGCGCACCCGCTCATACTGGTCCGTAATGGACACGCGCACTTCCGGCGCCACCCGCTCAATGGCCTTACCCACCGAGTGCAGATTGCCCATGCCGTAGTCGATGATCGCGACTTCCTGCATCTCAGAGCGATCCCTTGGTCGAGGGCATGGCCCCGGCAGCGCGCTCATCTTCTTCCACCGCCATGCGCAGGGCTCGGCCGAAGGCCTTGAACACCGTCTCGATCTGGTGGTGGCTGTTGGTGCCACGCAGGTTGTCGATGTGGAGCGTCACCATGGCGTGGTTCACGAAACCACGGAAGAACTCCTCGAACAGATCCACATCGAAGTTGCCCACGCGCGGCCGAGTGAACGGCACCTCCATGGTCAGCCCCGGGCGGCCGGAAAGATCCAGCACCACGCGCGACAGCGCCTCGTCCAGCGGCACATAGGCATGGCCGTAGCGATTGATGCCCTTCTTGTCGCCCACCGCCTTTGCCAGCGCCTGGCCGAGGGTGATGCCGATGTCCTCGACCGTGTGGTGGTCATCGATCTGGAGATCGCCACTGGCCTGGACGCTCAGGTCCACCAGGCCATGCCGGGCGATCTGCTCCAGCATGTGCTCAAGAAAGGGTACCCCGGTGTCGAAATCCGCCTGCCCTGTCCCGTCCAGGTTCAGGCTTACCGAGATCCGTGTTTCGAGGGTATCGCGCTCAACGCGCGCCGTCCGATCAGCCATGTCACTCATCCACTGGCGTGCAAAACCGCCATTATAGCCTGAAAGCGAGCGCCCTTTCAGCGTCTCAGGCGCTGCGGAACGCGTTCTGGAGGTTGTCGATGTAGGTATCGACGAAGCTGTTGAACTCGTGCTTGATCACCGGGGAGATCGCCATCTTGAGCAGCCCCGGCAGCGGCAGGTCCAGTTCCGCTTCGGTCTGGAAAGAAAGCGCGGTCTGGCCACCGCCGGCATCACGAACATCCCAGCGGCCGCCGACCAGGCCATTGCCTTCCCCGCGCACAGGGGTCCATTCGATCACGCCCCGGTCGCGGTCCGCCTCGTAGCGGCAGGCATAGACGGTCTGGATGCTGTACTTGTCCACACCAACCTTTTCCATTTCCCAGCGGTAGGTGTTGTCTCCCAGATCCGTGAGTTCATGGACCTTGGGAAAGTAGGACACCGAGCGCGGCACGTCGGCCAGCAGATCGAACACCGAACTGTAATCGCCATCCAGCGTGAATTCGCGCTGGATCTCAATGGCTACCGTGATGGACATAGAGCCGTTCCTGTTTGTTGTTCATGAAGTGCTGTTCAAGGTCTGCGCACCTTCTCCAATTCCTTTCCTCCGGTCAAGGAAGCGTGTTACTCAGAGGTTCCTCAAGCTTCAGGCATGCGTTATCTTGAGCCGTTGAAGCCACTGTCAGGGAACGCAGAATGAAAGCCCTCCGCATCACGCTCATCGTTATTGTCGCACTGGTCGTCCTGCTTGTCGCTGCCGTGGGCACGGCCATGATGGTCATCGACCCGAACGACTATAAAGGCCACATCGAGCAGGCCGCCGCGGACAACACCAACCTTGAACTCAAACTCAACGGCGACATCCGCTGGTCCTTCATTCCCCTCGGGCTTTCCGTAGCGGATGTACAGGCCTCGCTGGAGGGCGATGAGTTCGTGGCCCTGGATGAGCTGGTGGCCAGCGTCGATCTGTGGTCACTGATCACGATGACGCCGGCGGTCCACACCTTCCAGCTGGATGGCTTCCGCGCCAACCTTGTGATGAATGAGGACGGCAGCGGCAACTGGACCCGGGTCATGCCGGAGGCGGAAGCGGCTCCGGAGGAGGAAGCCACTCCCAGTGAACCAGAACAGACCCTGACCGATGACTCCGGCAGCGAGCTGATCAGCTTCAATGTGCAGGAAGTACGCATCAGCAATGCCCAGGTGAACTTCGAGGACCGCCAGTCCGGCCAGTCCTTCCAGCTCAGCAATGCGAGCCTTGAGGCCAGCGACATTGCCCTGGGGCAGGACTTCCCGCTGGAGCTGGGCTTCAGTGTTGCCCTCGGCGAGCCGGAGCTGACCGTCGACGGCACCCTGGCGATGCAGCTCAATGCCGCCCAGAACCTGAAACAGTTCGCGATGAGCGGGCTCGACGGCGACTTCACCCTGGCCGGAGAACCCTTTAACGGGGAAACGGTCAGCGCCGGGCTGAGCGGCTCGGCGAAGGCCGACCTGGAAGCGGAAAGCGCCAGCGTCAGCGAGCTCGTGGCCAGCCTGGAGAATATGGAGGTAACCTCCAACCTGAACATCCAGGGCTTCAATGCCACACCCGACGTCAGTGGCGACCTGACGCTGGCCGATTTCTCTCCCCGTACCCTGCTGGAGCGACTCGGCCAACCCGCCATCGAGACACGTGACGGCGACGTGCTCGACCAGGCCGGCTTCGAAACCACCCTGGCCACCCGCGAGGGCATGGTCCGGCTCGAGGAGACCCGCATCCAGCTCGACGAGACCGAATTCAAGGGCGAACTCGGCTATGGACTGGAGAACCAGGCGATCCTCGTGGACCTGCAGGGCAACCGCTTCAACCTGGACCACTACCTGCCCCCGAAAGCGGAGGACGACGAGGAAAGTGCGCCGGAAGAGGACTCCGAGGGCCAGACAGCGGGCGCCCGCGATGCCGACCTGCTGCCGCTGGAGACGCTGCGCGGCCTCAACCTGGACATCCAGCTCGGCCTGGGTGAACTGGTTGCCAGCAACCTGACCCTCACCGATCTGCTGGTGAAAGTCACCGGCAACGATGGGCGCCTGTCACTGGACGAGCTCAGCGCCAAGCTGTACGACGGCGACTTCAACATGACCGCGTCACTGGATGCCAGTAGCGACACCCCCGAGTGGCAGTTCGACAAAGAGCTCTCCGGTGTCCAGACCCAACCACTGCTGATGGACCTGGCGGAAATGGACCTGCTCTCAGGCAGCGTGAACCTGAACGCCAACGGCACCTCCCAGGGCAACAGCATCAACGCCCTGCTCGAGAACTCGAACGGCAAGGCTGACTTCCGGATCGATGAGGGCGCCATCGAGAAGGTCAACATGACGCGCATGGCCTGCCAGGGCATCAGCCGGGTACACGGCGAATCCCTGAGCGAGGATGACTGGGGCGACAAGACGCCCTTCAACGACATGAGCGGCAACTTCACCATCAACAGCGGTGTACTGGAGAACGAGAACCTGACCGCCGACCTCGCCGGCCTGCGCCTTGAGGGCGACGGCGTGGTGAACCTGGTTAAGTCCATGCTGGACTACCGCCTGGGCCTGCGGGTCGTGGGCGAGGTACACCGGGACCAGGCCTGCCGTGTGAACGAGCGCGTCCAGAACGTCGTGATCCCGGTCCGCTGCGAGGGTGGTTTCGGGGATGACCCCGGCGGCCTCTGTGGCTTTGACGGCAGCCGCTTTGGGGATGTGCTGGAATCCATGGCCCGCCAGGAGGTTGACCGCAAGAAGGACGAGGCCAAGGACAAGGCACGCGAGCGCGCCGAGGAGGAAATCAAGGAACGCGTGGACGAGGACACCCGGGACCGTATCCGGAACCTGTTCAACTGATCATGACTGACTGGTTCGCCGAACAGCTGCTGCAGTGGTACGACCAGCACGGGCGCAAGGACCTGCCCTGGCACAGGGACAGGTCCGCCTACCGGGTCTGGATCTCTGAGATCATGCTGCAGCAGACCCAGGTCACCACCGTCATCCCCTACTTCGAGCGCTTCATGGAGCGCTTCCCGACGGTCGAGGACCTGGCTGCCGCCAGCACCGATGAGGTGATGGGGTACTGGTCCGGGCTCGGTTACTACGCCCGGGCCCGCAACCTGCACAAAGCGGCGATCACCGTTGTGGAGCAGCATGGGGGCGCCTTCCCGCAGGAACAGGACGAACTCCAGCAGCTGCCCGGCATCGGCCGCTCCACCGCCGCCGCCATTGTTGCCCAGGCCCATGGCCAGCGCGCCGCTATTCTGGATGGCAACGCCAAGCGGGTACTGGCCCGTTACCATGCAGTGGAAGGCTGGCCCGGTCGCACTGCGGTTGCCAACGAGCTCTGGGAGCATGCCGAGGCGCATACCCCACATGAACGCATCCAGGCCTACACCCAGGCCATCATGGATCTCGGTGCCATGGTCTGCACCCGGCGCCGCCCAGGCTGCGCCGCCTGCCCGGTAAGCAAAGGCTGCCTGGCCTATGCGCGCAACAACCCGGAGGCCTACCCGGGCAGTAAGCCGAAAAAGGAAAAGCCTGAAAAAAGCGTCTGGATGCTGGTGATTGAAGACGGCGAGGGCCGGATACTTCTGGAGCAGCGCCCGCCCAGCGGTATCTGGGGCGGGCTGATGAGTTTCCCGGAAGCCGATCCCGCGCTGCAGCCGGAAGAGCTGCCCGAGCACTGCGAGACCTCACTCGGGCTGGAAACCTCCGAGCCCGAAACACAGGAACCCTTCCGGCACACCTTCAGTCACTACCATCTCTGGATCAGGCCGGTACGGCTCACCGCCATCAGCACGCGGGCGCTCCAGGACGACCGCAGCCGTCAGTGGCTCCACCGCCGGAGTGCCCTGGAGGCCGGGCTGCCCGCCCCGATACGCCGCCTCCTGAGCTAGAAGGCCTTCTCCAGTTCGGCCAACCCGGTCTCCAGATGATCCAGCATCCGCTGCAGACTCGGCAGCGTGCGCCGGCAGCCTGTCAGCCCGAACTCCACCTGGTCGCCGTAGGTGGCCAGCGTCATGTTCAGGCCCAGCCGGTCCATCGCGATCGACACCGGGTACATGCCCTCCAGCCGCGCCCCGTTCCAGTACAGAGTCTCCTTCGGCCCCGGCACATTGGAGATCACCACGTTGAAGGTCTGCCACTTGGGCGCCATCCCCGTCAGCAGCTGGAAGGCCGCCGGGGCCAGGGTCAGCGCCGTGTAGTTGATGACCTCCTCGGCGGACATGGCCCGGTAGCGTTCCTTCTGGCGCTTCACATCCTCGTGGATGCTCATCAGGCGCTCCGCCGGGTCCGCCAGGTGGGTGAAGAGAGAGGCCAGCAGTATGCCCACCTGGTTGCCCCCTTCGTCACTGTCATCCCGCCGCAGGTTGACCGGCACCATGGCGATCAGTGGCTGCTCCGGCAGTTGGTCCTGGTCCAGCAGGTAACGCCGCAGGGCGGTGGCGCACATGGCCATGACCACGTCATTGACGGTCGTCCCCGTGGCTTCGCAGACATTGCGGATACGGGTGAGCGAATAGGACTGGGCCGCGAAACGCCGGGAGCCGGAGATGCGATCGTTCAGAACGCAGCGTGGCGCATGGAAGATGGAGTCGTATTCCGGATGCCGGCGGGCTTCGTTGATGGTGCGCAGCAGTTCCTTCGCCACCGTCGGCACCGTACCCAGCTGCTTGCCGGAGCGCTCGAGCAGGCGCGCCACACTGTGCCAGAGCGTTGAGCCGCCCTCGTCCAGGCTGCCCGTGGACTTCGGCTGCAGGGCCCAGATGGGCGGCATGTCCCGCTCATCCGGGTCGGCGGAGAGCATGCGCTGGGCCATGCGCATGGCGGAGACGCCATCCACCAGCGAATGATGGACCTTGGTGTAAAGGGCGAAACGCCGGTCCTCCAGCCCCTCGATCAGGTGGCATTCCCAGAGCGGGCGCTCCCGGTCCATCAGGTGGCTGTGCTCTGAGGAAACGAATGAGAGCAGCTCCCGCACCCGCCCCGGCGTGGGCAACGCCTTCAGGCGGAAGTGATGCTCCAGGTCCAGGTCATCATCCGGGACCCAGACCGGTTGCGCGAGACGGTGGGACAGACGCTGATTGAACGGCCGTGATACCTGCTGGTAGTCACGCAGCGATTCCGCGAGACGGACCACATAGTCGTCCGGCGCCCCTTCCGGGAAGGAGAACAGCTGGAGTCCACCCACGTGCATGGGCTGCTGGCGCTGCTCGAGCCAGAGAAACAGCTGGTCAACAGGACTGAGGGGTTTCACGGCACCTCCGCTCCACAGGATTCCCCCTCAGCATAGGGCAATCCGTCGCGGGGGGAATTGACTCCCCAACAGGCGCAAGAGCGTCATCACGGCGTTACAGGCGCCCCTCCGTCTCAATGACCGCCTGACAGACCGCCTCCATGGAGCGGTGATCGCAGTCGACAGTGATGTCCGCATAATGCCGGTACAGATCCAGGCGCTCTTCATACAGATCCTCGATGGTCTGATCCGGCCTCTTGGAAATCCCCCTCAGGCTGTAGTTCCCAATGCGCTCGCGAACAGTGGCGAGGGAGACGTCGAGGAAAACCACCACGCTGCTGGTTCTCAGGTGCGCCATGCCCGCCTCGCTGTAGACCACACTGCCACCGGTAGCGATCACGTGATTGGAGAGTGCCAGCGACAGCAGCACCTGCTCCTCCACCTCGCGCAGCGCCTCATAGCCGTTCTCATCCACGATGGTCTGCAGCGTGGCCCCGGCGCGGCTCTGGATCAGAAGATCCGTATCCACAAAGTCCCGGCCGCTGGCCTTGGCCAGGAGAACTCCGACGGTGCTCTTGCCCGAGCCCGGCATGCCGATCAGCGCGATGTTGGTCTTCGATTCACTCATAAAGCGGTTACCTGGTAACGGCGGCTTTCCCCCATGATACGCAATGCAGCCCCGGTATGGACCCACCCCCATGGCAGTCCAGCCCCTGCAGGCGGACGTATCCAGTCGCATGGGCCAGAAACCACTTCCCGAGAAAATCTGCCCGGTCTGCGGGCGCCCCTTCAAGTGGCGTCGCAAGTGGGCCCGCTGCTGGGACCAGGTCATCTACTGCAGTGAACGCTGCCGTCGCCACAAGCGGCATCCGCAGGAGGTACTGCGATGACGACGGTTATCTGGTTCAAGCGCGACCTGCGGATGGACGACCATGGGCCCCTGCATGACGCTGCGGCCCAAGACGACGTGGTTCCGCTTTACGTGGTGGAGCCGGATTACTGGCAGTTGCCGGACACCAGTGAACGCCAGTGGGCCTTCATGCACGATTCACTGCTCGACCTGGATGCGGCGTTGCGTGATCTGGGCGCACCGCTGATCGTGCGTCACGGCGAGGTAACCGCTGTCCTGCGCAAGCTTTGGGAAGAAACGGGGTTCACCCGGCTGGTGAGCCACGAGGAAACCGGCAACGACTGGACCTTCCAGCGCGACCGCGCCGTAGCCCGCTGGTG